>SKWY01000115.1 GCA_007128675.1 Deltaproteobacteria bacterium
GGTGAGGCCACACAGCGCAAGCAGCCGCTCGACTTGGCTATTACTCTCTTTTCGAGGGATGGCGAATAGATCGCTTATGTGGAAAAGATACTCCTTGCCGGTCATCCAGGAGTAGAAGGCAGGCTCTTGCGGCAGGTATCCGATCCGCCTTCTGATGGCTCCATCGGCTTTCTTCCCAAGAAGCCTGATCTCGCCGGAGCTCGGATGGATGAGGCCTACGAGCATCCGGATCACGGTGGTCTTGCCGGCTCCGTTCGCCCCAAGGAAACCGAAGACGCCTGGGCCAGAGACCGACAGGGAGAGATCATCGACCGCGACTACGTCCTCGAAGCGTCTGGTGAGCCCCTTGATCTCTATGGCGGGGCGGGTCATGGCTCTTCTCGGCCGACGAAGAAGTATAGGATCCAGCCGATGGTGTTCACGAGGAGGATGACCAGAACCCACATGATCTTGGGGCCACGGGTTCTCGCCTGCTTGCGCAGGCTCAAGAGCGCGACGATCTTCATCGCGAGCTCCAAGACGATGAGAGGGCTGAACAGGAGAAGTAGGGTTTGATCCATGGTGCCTGGCTAGAAGAAGATCTTGAAGCCGGCGGCGCCGCCCACCCCGAGGCCGGGCTCTCGGTCGTGCCCAATGGAGAGCATGTGTGATCGCAGCGCGGCCTCTGCGAAGAACTGAACCGGTACTCGTAGCTCGAAGGCGACTCCAAGAGAAAACCTTGCGCCGAGGTTCAGCTCTCCACCTACCTCACGGCCTTGTCCGGCGAGGTAGCCGCCGGCACCGATGTACAGAGGTATGGCAAGCCGAGCTTGATGAGAAAGATGAATGATCGTACCCCTTAGCTCGGCGTGGATATAGGGATCGTTCGTAAGCGTGCCCATTCCGACCGCAACATTCGTGGCAGCTCGGCTGCCCATGCGAATATCCATCGTCAGCCCCGTCGGCATGCCGAAGACCGCGCCAATACCGAGCTGGAGATCATCCCAGTTGTGCGCATGGGCGGGGCGGCTGATGCCGGCGGACATCAAGAGTGCGACGATGGCGATTAGGGGGGCGAGCCTTTTCATGATCACCTCGAGGGTTCAGTGGATAGAAACACGACATGATAGCCCATTCCTCGAGCCCAGAGCGCATATATCGTTATCGCTCCATGCCGTACGCCTACCTCCTTCTTTTCCGGATAGAACCTGGCCTAGCGTGCCGAGAAGGCCCGGTGAGAACACGCCGCCGGCTCCCAGGAGCCGTTGTGGAGTCATGCCGCCGGTCTACCCGCTTCTTCTCCGGATAGAACCTGGACTAGCGAGTCGAGAAGGCCCGGTGGGAACACGCCGCCGGCTTCCATGGCCGCTCGCTGCTCGGTTAGAGCTGTGGCGACCTTCGACGCTGATAGAGGCACCGGCACACCAGCCTCTTCCGCTGCTCCCTTTCTGGATGCCGAAGTTCTTTCGAGCAGGGATTCGAGGTTCTCGAGGCTCTTTCCATGTACGAGCGCCTGCGCTACTCCGGCAAGCAGAAGATGAGGATGAGCGGAGCCATCGGGCAACCTGAACTCGATCGTCGGGATCGTCACGCAGCGACCGTCAGCAGCTTTGGCCGAGACCGGCAGGCGGACGAGGGCGTTTCGATTAAACTGCCCCCATAGGATCGTGCTTGGAGCTTCCTTGCCCTGCGTCAGGCGAAGGAAGCTATCTTCGGCCCTGTTTCCAAAGGCCATCAGGGCGCCGCCAAGATGGACCAGGCCACCGACTAGCCAGCGAGCTTGCTCGCCAAGCTTGCCCGACTCATCGAGGCCTCCCGCGTCGACTCCGTCCACGCGTGGCGAGAAGTGGAAGTGGAGACCGGTACCGGCGTGACCTTTGCGGACTATAGGCTCGAAGCTGACCTGCATGCCCGCTTGATGGGCCAAGTGCCGCAGGACCCACTGCGTGAGGACGACCCAGTCGGCCGCGTTTGGAAGCGGCGCCAGTGCCAGTTCGATTTCGTGTTGCTCCCAGATCAGCCCATCCAATCCGCCGTCCTCGATGTAGCCAACCTCGCTGTGGCCGTACTTCATTGGAGCGCCCATCTCGGCGAGCATGGCCATTGCACGACGTCGCAGGGATTCACCGAACACCATGGGCGCTGTCGCGTGGTAGCCGCGATCATCACCACCATAGATGTCATGAGTCGAGGCTCTGCGACCGAGGAAGTACTCGACCTCGCCGAGCGCCCAAAGATCGACTCCGGTCTCCTTCAGTGCTCGCTGGTGTGCACTCCGAACGAGAGTATCTGGCGACTGGGGAAGTGGAGCCCCCTCGCGGTTCACGTGACCGCAGAGAAGCGCCAAGGCGGGAAGAGGGGAGAAGGGATCGATGAAAGCCGTCCGAATTCTCGGGCGGATGACGATATCCGAGGCGCCGACCGGAATCCCCATGCCCTTGAAGAGGCTCGACCCATCCGCTCGCTCGCCTCCTTCGAGTACATCTCGCAGATGCTCGAGATCTCCGGGAACGAAGTCGAGGGCCTTGAGCCACCCGTCTCCTCCGATATGCATCAGGGTGACAAGGGGGATTCCTTCTTCCTTGACGAGCCTTACGAGATCATCGACGGACCACTGCGAAGGTGGTTTCGCAAGCCATCTCTCCAGTCGACCTGGAGGGAAACGAATCCCCGCCTCATCGCCTATCATCGGCTGCTCCATTTCGAGCCCCCTTTCCGTCGAGTCAGATTCAATGAACTCACCTTGTTACTTCCAGACGCCGGTGAAGAAATCCTGCACCTCGGGTATTCCTCCTTGAAGCACCAGATACCCATCGTGCGGCTCTCTATCCGTCATATCCCCCGAAATGGGCGTCGTCATCAGCTTTCGGACGGCCTCCAGATCATTTGGGTGTACGCCCAAAGACCAGCCGAGCTTCACATAGGCGACATCGGGAATCATGTTGGCAAGGGGTATTACGCCAAGCTCGAGGATCTCTCTTCCTGTCTCGTAGACGTACATCTGCACGAAGCCCCACATCGTCTGGAGCGTCATGTAGAGGGCGACACCAGCCGCGCTGGCGCGTTCGAGCGCGGGATAGATCTTGCGGTTCACGTGTCCGAGTCCGGTCCCGGCGATGACGATGCCCTTGTACCCCTTGTCCACTAGGGCATCTATTACGTCGGGCAGCATCCCCGGGTAGTAGTAGACGATGGTGACCTTTTCCTCGAAGGCCGGCTGCACATCGACCTCGCGATCCAGGCGCCTTGTGGCGTACTTGTCGTCTATGGGTGTGATGACGCCGTTTTCGACCATCGCCAGAGGTATGTCTCCGAGAGTGCGAAAGGTACTCCTGTAGGAGCTATGCATCTTTCTTACTCGGGTTCCTCTGTGAAGCAGGTTGTAACGATCCGAGGTTGGTCCGAACATGCACACCATCACCTCGGCGATTTCTCCGTGGGCGGCCGCGTGACAGGCGTTGATCAGGTTCTGTGCCGCATCCGAGGAAGGTCTGTCGGACGAGCGCTGGCTGCCGACCATCACGATCGGAACCGGGGGGTTTTGGACCATGAATGATAGTGCCGCGGAGGTATGATGCATGGTGTCGGTGCCGTGACCGATGATCACGCCATCATACCCGTCACGGATCGCCTCGCCGACTCTATCGGCGAGGATGAGGTACTGCTCCGGGCCCATGTTTTCCGAGAAGACGCCGAAGAGCTTCTCCGTATCCAGGTTGCAGATGTCTGCCAGTTCGGGCACCGATCCGTAGAGTTCCCCCGGGCTGAAGGCGGGTATGACGGCGCCCGTTCGATAGTCGAGCCTCGAGGCGATCGTGCCCCCCGTACCGAAGAGCCTCACTCGTGGCTTCTCCGGATCAACGGGAAACTCCTTCTCGGGAATCTTGTAGTTGGCCTCGCGGTAACCAACCTTCTCGAGCGAGAGTACCGTGTCGTGGCGGATTCCGATGTTGTAGCCGCTGTCGAGCTTGAGAACGAGGTGCTCGGGATCCGCGGTCTCCGACCTGGGAAGAAGTAGACCGTGAAAATCGCCTCTGGTTGTCTTGGCAATGAGCTCGCACCAGACGGTGACCTCGTTCTTCTTCATCAGTGAGAGGCAGGGCTCTCTATAGCCTTTGTAGAAATCCTTGCTCATGCGGCACCCTTCTTGAAGAACGAAGCCAAGGCGGTCTCGAGCTTCTTGGCTACCTCGCTTGGGTCGACTTGGCCCAAGAGGCTGGGCATAACCTTTCCCATCGCCCACCTGATCAAGACGTCCTTGGGCCTGTTGGAGAGGGCCGCTGCGGCCTTGACCGTTTCGTCTATCAGGGCGTCTAGAGTCTTTGAAGATTGCGTTGTGCGGCGGAAGGGAGCGAGTAGCTCCGAGCCGGGCACGCTCGTTCGTTCCATGATCTCGTCGAGTACGACGTCGCAAGCTTCGAGACGAATGGTGCCGGACTCGAGGTCTCGAACCAATGGCTTGACTCGATCCGGGTATGGCAGGGCCATTCTTCCCTGCCGTGCATGATGAGGCAGGCGTTTACGGAAAGCGTGCGCCAGCCGCCGAGCCACTCTCTTGTCGGCAACCTCCATTTCGTCGAAGAGATCGGCCCAGGGAGCTGCGGCTAGCTCCGATGCCTCGAGCAAGGAAAGGCCCAGCTTCACGTAGCGATCCTCGCGATCCCAGGGCAGCTCCGGGAGACTTGCCTCGATCTCCGCAAGCCATTCGTCTCGAATCGGAAGAGGCGGAGTATCCGTGTCTGGATACATCCTGTCTGGGCCGGGCAACATTCTTTCAAAGCCGCTGGTGCCGTCTAGATAGGCTTGACGAGTCTCGGATGGGACCCCCTCATGAGCCTCTTGGGCTCTGATCAGTATCTCCCGTGAAGCAGTGTCCGCATCACCTGACGGCCCCCAGACCACGATAATCGCGTCTTCCTCCTCGGCTTCCAGGGCCGAATGGAGCGCACGCCACTCGGCTGGGCCCAGGCCATAGTCGCGAACGTCCGAGTGAATGAAGAAGGGCCGGTCGGTGAGGCAGGCGATGACCCTGACGCGTTCCGAGAACTCTCGCGCAAAGGTGATGCCTGGCTGCGTGCGTCTTCCAAGAAGACCGGCGAAGCCCGGGAGCCTCACGGCCACGACAGTGTCTCCTCTATCGAGGGCGTCCTTCAAGGGAGCGTAGTCGCTACGCTTGACCAATGCGCCGGCCTCTATTACCAGCGGAGAGCTTGTCCAGGCGAATGGGCGTCCCTCGGGAACAGGTGGCGCATCAATGCCTCTCTTTCGAAGCTCCTCGCGCACTCGAAGCAGATTGAGCTGACGGAAGGCCTCGATGTGAGTCAACTGTGGGAGACGGCGATGATGACCAACGCCCTTTAGCTCGATCCGGCGAGAGCCGGCCACCGAAACGTTGACGTCTTGTCTCGCGGCGCCGGGACCACGACAGACCTTCTTGGTGGTGCGAGCTACTCGGGCTATCAAGCGACCGGCGGCCTGGATTTCCCAAGGGGTCTTCAGGTCTGGCTCGGTGACCACCTCGGTCAGCGGGGTCCCAAGCCTATCGGTCCTGAAAGTGATGCGGTGGCCTACGTCCGAGACTTCTCGGCACGAATCCTCCTCTAGAGAGAACTGGCGTATTCGAAGCTTCCTGTCGATCCCAAGCTCCGGTACCCGAAAGGGAATCTCTCCGGTCAAGCCGAGCATTCCGGTGCGCTGGAAGCCTGTCGGAATCGAGCCGTCGAGATACTGCTTTCGCATTACGTGGAGCTCGGAAGCCAGGTTCAAACCGAAGAGTCGGCCGATCTGAAGGCCAATCTTCACTGCCGCGAGATCGACTGGAAAGGGCGGCGTATCGTCGATCTCGTAGGTGCAGACCGTTTTGCGGTCGAGTAGATAGACGATTTCCTTGCGCGTCTTGAACTCCATGAGGGCGCACTGATCGTACTCTCCCAGCTCGCTCAAGGTTGGACGCATATGACGCAGTACCTCCGCGTCCACGTTGGTCACACGCCTTCCGGCTGGGCAACGGCAGAAAAGCTTGCCTTCGGTCGATAGTTGCTGGTGGACTTCCAAACCTCCCAGGAAACCGAGCCTTTCGTAATCCTCGAAAGACATCTCGCTCAGGTCCTTGTCGGGGAAGTCCAAGGCGGGGTCCCGGCGAGGGTTGAGGTCGCCGGGTGGTCTTGGGCTCATGGACAATCGAAAGCACAAAAGGTGCTCGGAGGCAAGAACATCCCGTGCGTACCAGAGCCCCAAGGGCTGCTGCCGCTGGACAATCGATACTATCGAGGGAAGGCTTTGCCGGGGCTGGAAGGGTTCGCGAGTGTCAGCGATGTCTTGACTCACACCCACACCGACAACCACACACCCGCGGACCACTGCCTCGACTGCTTCGCTAGGCGCTGCGATAACAGCCCACACCCACACACTCGCGGACCACTCGCGCGCTCGAAGCCAGACGAGAGTGCTTGATGAAGTCGTCACGCCATGGGCCGGCGGAAGTGGGCGAAGCTCATGACCAGACGTATCGAGAGAAGACGGGGTGCCCATCGTAATGCAGTTCTGGTAGTGTCAGGCGGTCGAGTTCTTGCGAGCTTAATCGGAAAGCTCGCGCCGCCCCTTTTTTGGGGGGATGAGAAGCTGATCCATAGGACCATGAGCCGCGGGCTCTTGGTGTTAGGAGCGATTGATGAAGACTTCCTACTTGTGCCCTCGTTGCCGCATCGTGCTCAACCCGCACCAAGAAATCATAATGCTGATGTCCCGAGGCGAGTCGAGACACCTGGTGCTCTTCAGCCCGCGTATCGGGGATTACAAGGTCCAGACGCCGAGCGACGTGAGCTTCAAGGAAGGCGAGGCCGTCGAGTTCATGTGCCCAAGCTGCCACGCCGGCTTCCGGAGTCCCGTGGCCGACGACATCGCCGAGATTCTGCTCCGGCAGGAGGACGGCACATTCCTTCGCGTTGGTTTCTCTCGTACCTATGGCAAGCAGGCCACCTTCCTGATCAGCCGCAAGGAGGTGAAGGGCTTCGGGGAGGACGCCGCTGCTTACCGGGAGATGAACTGGTTCGGCGAGGGCGGTCTTTGGGAAGGCGAGCAGGTCTGATTCCAGCGGCCGTGGCGGGTGCCGGGCCAATCGAAACATCTCAAGTGATCTCCACCGAAATCTCGCGCTCCGCCCTTGAAGCGAGGCCGATTTGGCGCCTTCGTGCGCCTTTGGACCAGCAACGGGTTCTGGCCTTCTCCAAGGAAATCGGGGCGCATCCAATCGTCGCCGCTCTCCTCTTAAACGCCGGGATCGAAGACGAGTATGAGGCGAGACGGTTTCTTGAGCCCGATTTGTCGGCCCTGCACGACCCCTTCCTGATGGCTGACATGGACAGGGCGGTCCAGCGCATTCTAGGGGCAATCCGGGGACGAGAGACTATTGCGGTATATGGCGACTACGACGTCGACGGCGTTACGTCCTCGGCCCTCTTGGTCTCCTTTCTGCGCTCCTGCAAAGCCAGCGTCATCCCGTACATTCCGAGGCGGCTCGTCGAGGGTTATGGCCTCAACATGGGCGCGGTAGAGGAGTTGGTTGGCCGAGGCGCCACGCTGCTCATTGCTTGCGATTGTGGTGTGACGGCGGTGGAGGAGGTCGAGAGGGCCAACAGTCTTGGTCTTGACGTGGTGATCATCGACCATCACAGGGTTCCAAAACGCCCGCCCCAAGCTGTCGCGATCTTGAACCCACACCGAGAGGATTGCCCTTATCCCTTTGGCGATCTGGCCGCCGTCGGCGTTACCTTCAAGCTTCTTATGGCGCTTCGTCGCAGCCTACGGGAGGACGGCTTCTTCTCGAGCAAGGCGATGGAGGAGCCCAACCTTCGAGACTTGATGGATATGGTTGCCTTGGGCACGGTCTCCGATGTAGTTCCCCTCGTCGATGAGAACCGGATCTTCGTGTCCATCGGTTTGCGGGTGCTTGCCGAGGGCCGCCGAGTTGGTCTTGGCGCCTTGAAGGCCGCGGCGGGTGTCGAGCGTGGCAAGGTCACCGCCGGTCAGGTCGCCTTCAGGCTAGGTCCTAGAATCAACGCGGCGGGTCGGTTGGACGATGCCCGGGCCGGCCTCGATCTGCTGCTTTGTGAGGATTCTTTTCGTGCGGCCACACTCGCGGGCGCTCTCGATCAAGCCAACTCTCGGAGAAAGGCCATCGAGCAAAGTGTTCTCGAGCAGGCCATGGCCCAGGCGAAGAGAACGGATCCGGTAGAGCGTGGCCTCGTGCTCGCCGGGAATGAGTGGCACGTGGGGGTGGTCGGTATCGTCGCCTCCCGTGTGGCCGAACGCTTTCGCCGTCCGACCCTCGTTCTTTGCTGGGAGGGAGAGGTGCTGCGTGGATCGGGCCGGTCGGTCGGACAGTTCCATCTTCATGACGCCCTCGTCGCTTGCCGGGACCATCTAGACAGATACGGCGGCCATAGGGCGGCCGCGGGCCTAGAACTACAAGCCTCTCGTCTCGAGAGTTTTCGCGAGGCGTTTCTCGACTACTGCCGCGATGCGGTCGAGGATGACGATCTTCTCGAAGCTCTGTCGATCGATGTCGAGATGGACCCCGCCACAGTTGATTTCTCGACATGTGAAGCAGTCGAGCTTCTTGCCCCATTTGGAATCGGCAACCCTGCCCCAGTCTTCTTGGCGAGGGACGTCCGATTGGAGTCGTGTAGAATCGTCGGTAAGCCGGCCTCCGATGGAAGGCGACACATCAAGTGCCGAGTGGAGGGCGTGGATGCCATTGGATTCGGGCTTGTCGAAAGCGAGCCAAATCTGGATGGCGCCTTCGATATTGCCTATACCGTTGGCTTCAACTCCTATAAGGGCCGCCGGCAGCCACAGATAGAGTTGAAAGCACTACTTCCAGCGGGAGCAGCTCGTATCAATTAGCTGACTCGGCGAGCTTGGACGGATCCTCGAGACCCCAAGTTTCTCGGAAGAATCGTCGGACCCTGCCGTCTCTATCCCAGTCATCCATGTCTCCCGTTGGATTCATGAATAAAGCGAGAACGAACCAGTGGGTGGCGGAGACGGTATCATCGGCCGCGGCTCGCGAGAGACCCTCTTGGCGCAGTACTTCCTGATGAGCCCGGCATAGATCAGCGATGTCGTCGCGAATCTCGGAGAGTAGCTTGGAGACTCCCTCGTCTCGAAGCTCTTGGTCGGTGAGAGGCAGCTCGAGAGGGACTGGCGCCACGTCCGCTTGCGGCAAGCCGTCATGATGCTCTCCTTCAGTGCTACTCTCTCCAACGAAGAGGCGCCTCTCCCAGAAAACCTCGTTCGTATCGAGGTTCCTGGCGTTCAGATGTGTTTCCACGCGAAAGGAACGGTTGACCTCGGTGATCACCACATCCTCTCGAGTCATGACTGGTTCCTCGAGGGTTTCGGGAGTTTGGTTCAAGACTTCGTGAAGATCGGCGAGTTCCTGGCTGATGGCTTGCGCGTCCTCGCGCGCGGCTGTGAGGCGCTCACGAGAATCCTCGAGGTTACTCCTCAAGATCTCCACGTTATCGGAGGGGCCCGCCTCTACCACGATAGTCTGCCGTTCGGAGACCTCCTGCATGAGCCTTTGAATGTCCTCGAGCGTAGCATCGAGATCTTGTTGTTTGTCCTCGACGGCCTTCTTCTTGCCCGGCCACTCGGGGTTGGGGACGGTTCGCGTTCCCGACTGGTACTCGTGTGGTTCCCTTCGTGTTCTTTCCGTCGTGTCGATCTCGTACTCATCGAGGGCCCCACTCAAGCTGGCTCCCGGCCCGCTTCTTGCCTGCCTTACGACTCGCAGGTTCGGACACTCGCTCGGAGGCTCTAGTCCAAGGAGTCTTTGTTCGATCTCCCCCATGGCCCCGCGAAGACGGCGGGGCGCGTTGAAACGGCCGATTTCGACGGTAAAGGCCGCCTGGTTGCGAAACTCTGAGCGGAGGTTGTTCATTCTTTCGCGGTCGGCCATGTCGGTGCGACCAGCCTCCTCGGAGACTCGCACCAGGGCCAAGAGGGCCGAGGCCTTGTGCCCCGCGATCTCAAAAGAGTCCGCTTGCTCTCGCATGGAGTCGAGGTAGGCGGAGCGGACTCGATTCCTAGTGGTGCGCACGTTGGGGCCGTCGGCATCGATGCTACGTGCAGTCTCGGCTGCCGCGAGAGCCCTGTTGACATCCCCGTCCTCGTCGAGCAGGGAGGCTGCCTCCGCCGCCCAGGCGCCGGCCACCATTCTTCGCGCCTCTATGACCTTCTGAGAGTTGGAATCGATGGCGATTGCGTCCTCTATCAGCTGCTTGGCACGAGGGAGACGCCGAGCCTGTGCGGCTCCAACGGCTGCTTCGGCCATGTCGGACGCCACATGTCTTCGTGCCCGTTCTAGACGCTCCTGAATCGATCGGTTGTCGGGATGCCTCTTGGCTGCATCCTCGTACTCCATCATGGCCTCATGCCATCGTCCTTCCTCCGATAAGTCGTCTCCCTTTCGGACGGAGGCGTCACGTGTCGCGCATGACGCGAGAAGCGTGGCTATGGCTACTACGAGGAGACATGCGAAGAGTCGGAAGTTGTTTTCGTACATGATCTCTTTCAGAGTACCGCAGCACTCCCGGCACTAGCGAGCACAGTGGGTATCTCTCTCCATGTTATGAACTCTCAACGTGGGTGGAGAAAAGAAGGGTCGTACAGAGCTATTCATCTAGACGCGGTGCCCTTCCTTCCGTTCTTCTGGGGCAGCTGTGGCAGAGGCACTACCTCGGGAACCAGCACGAACGGATCGAGCACTTCCAGGATTTCGCTCATGCGGTCCGGGTCTCCGGTTATTGCTTCTCTCTTCCTTCCCTCGCGCCCGAGAAGCCCGCGGCTCGTCAGCACGGAGAGCGCGCTCTGAACGACCGGCTTGGAAAGGGCCTCTGAAGCCGCCAGTCGCCCCGTGAGTACTAGAACTCTTCCTTCGTCCAGGATCCGGCGCACCAGCTCTTTCTCTGGCACAGCTCCCTCGCGAAGAAGGTCGGCGGCTGCTCTTGCCGTGAGCCAGTAACCCTCGACTATGCTTGCTGTGAGCATCCGAAGGAGTGAAAGAGGTCCTGCTCCCATTCTCGTTATCCGGTAAGCGCCCGGCCTGGCCTTGGTCAAGAATCCGTCGGAGAGCATCTCCTCGAGCTTCTCGTCGAACACTTGATTCGAAGCCACGCCTGGTCTGAAGACGAACTCTCGTGATAGCAGCCGCGCGATGCTGTTTGCTCGTTCCCGCATCGAGTGCAGGGAGAGGGCAGGTTCCGCGTGCACTCCGCCCGAGAGGGCCGCCTCGGCAAGCACCGTATGCGCGAAGAGCGAGCGCTCGACAACGTATCTGAGGAGGTTGTTCTTGTAGTAGTCCAGTCCCAGACGACCGTCCGGTAGGATCTCGACGACCTTCCTTCCAGACACCTGATGCCTACGAACGAGGCCGTTGTCGGCGAAGGCGAGGGTGGCTTCCTCGATGGCGTCCGGGTCTAGTTGGTTGTCGCCCTCGCGCATCACGGCGTGACTGATGCGGGGCTTCTCTTCTCGCTGGACGTACGCGAACAGAAACGAGGCCCGCGCCTTGATCTCCGTCATCTCGAGGCCGCGGCGCCTGTCCGATAGCAGGGCGGCGGCCGCGAGGGCGGCGGGCGTCACCGTTGTCACGCGATCGATCCCGTGAGCTATATGCCACCCCAGCGATCTCACGAGTCTAGCTCGTTGATCATCATCCAGTGCCGCCGCATCGAATCCTCGCTTCGCCATGAACGAGGTGAGACTTATCGGCTCATCGAACTCGATGTAGATGCGTCCCCACCTGCGGCGCAGCACACGTCCGGCCTTGATTAGCCCGGCTACGTCTTCTTTTGCCTTCTCTCCACCGAGTACCTCTTCGTGATAGCTCTTCTGCTCGATTACTCGCGTATAACCGATGGATATTGGTACGAAGTATACGTCGTCTCGGGTGCTCTCCAAGAAGGCATCAACCTCGTAACGGACCATTCCGAGCCTTGGCGGAAGCAGCTTTCCCGTTCGGCTTCGCGTTCCCTCTATGAAGAACTCCTGCGGATAGCGTTCGAGCAAAAGGCGACGAATATAGGCCCTGAAGACGGCGGAGTAGAGGCGGTCACCCTTGAAGGTTCTTCGGATGAAAAAGGCTCCCGCCCGGCGCAGGATGGGACCAGCGGGCCAGAAGGATAGGTTCTTTCCCGCTGCTATGTGAGGAGGCATCAGACCTTCATTCACAAACGTCCAGGAAAGAACGAGGTAGTCGATGTGCGAGCGGTGGCTGGGACAAAGAATGATTGGGGCGTTCTTGGCGGCCCTTGCCACACCCTTTAGACCGTCGCGATCGATCTCTATGCCGTCGTAGATGCGATGGAAAACGAAGCCGAAGAAGAACTCCATTATCGCGACCACCGTCGGGCTGTACCGGGAGGCTATCTCCTTGGTGACTCGACGGGCCTCGTTTCGAAGGTCCGACTCCCTGCGCCCGGTCTCCCTAGAGATCTCGATGATAGTGTCTTTCAAATGTTGATCGCGAAGGACCTCCATCCGGAGCCTGTCGGGATGTTTGAGAGGTGGTCCCGTCACCACTCGTTGCTCTCGAGCCAAGTATTGCGCGATTGATCCTCGAACCTTTCGGCCCAATGCCTGATCGTCCTCTTCGGGGCGCTCCTTCAAGAAGGTAGAAAGCTCGATCGCATCACCGATCTTCACCCACGCGCTCTTTCTGAACCGAAGAAAGGCTAGAAGACTTCGGAGTCGGCCCGGAGCCTCCCGCGGCCCGAAAAGAACGTCCAGAAAGCCAGGCCGAGCTTCCTTGCGGGCAGGGCGTTGACCGAAGAGGAGCAGGCATGGCACCAGAAAGATCGGCTTTTCGCTCTGCCTCTGCAGCCGTACCAACGCCGCGGCGTGCTCGCCAGGGAAGACGTCGCGGCGACCGGTGAGTCTCTTGCCCCTATGCCATAAGAAGACGAGCGCCGGTCTTCCCGCGGCCACGCATCCGGCGAGCCTGCCCTCATCGAAGGCCTCACCCTCGAGGGGAGGAGGCGGCTTGGCCGGCCTTCCGAAGAATCGTACTCCGAGCCCACCTACCCCATTCACATAGCGACACAACGGAAGGCCCGCTCGCAAGAAGAGCCAGTTGAAGTACAAGAATGGAAGAAGGCCGGCCGTGCGCGACACGAAAACGATGGTGCCTCTTTCACTCAACCGGCGGAGAGCCTCGATTGGCTCCTCGCTCATACGCACCGGTCTGAAAAGCCACGCGAGCAGCCATTTCCAAGGCCATCGCAGCCGTAGCCGCATGCTCACCGCTCGCCGTGCCCTACGGGTCTTCCTGTCGGAATGGGGCAGGCTCGGGCTGGTCCTCGAGGAAGGGTGATCCTTGGTCGAGGCGTCATCGCTGGCACTGGAAGGCAAGGCGCCATCTCCCTTTGCGCCGTTTACGAGCTTTGCCCGTTTTTCGGGCGGTCTCGTTTCCTTGGAGCTGATCTTCTCGGTCTGCTTTTTCCCGAGCTTATTGGAGTTGGTCCCGGCCACTTGTCCTGTCCCCTGATGTCGACGAACGTTCGAGCGCGTCGCCTTGCTTGTTCCATCGAGTCGTGTGGATGTCGCCCATCATGGAGGGCTCGAGCGGTTGCGGCGCGCAAGAATAGCAAATCTGGGCCGCGCGCGGCCAATCCATGGCGCCTCGAAACTAAGAACTCAACGATGGCGATCCTTGGCTGGCGGTGGTTTGGGCGGCTCCAGGCAAAGACGCGTCACCTCGGCGGGGTCGTCCGTGATGGTCACCATGTCCAGGTCCGCCGAGGCTATCGTGCTTCTTGCCCCCGTCAGCATCTGATTGGCGATGGTCTCCCAGATGGGCTCCCAGAATGATGGGCCGATCAGGACGACACGCCGATAGGGAATCTTACGAGTCTGGAGTTGGCAGAGAATGCTGAAAAGCTCATCCAGTGTCCCGAGGCCTCCGGGAAGGGCCACGAAGGCGCGCGCGTTCTCGGTCAGAAGGACCTTATGTGTGAGTCGATCCTCGACTATGTGCACCCTGTCCGCTCTGTAGATGTTTGGAAGATCGGCACGGCGCATGCCGAAGCCCTGCTGCGGCAACGTCGGCGCTCCACGGTGCCCCCCCTGTGCCAGAGCCGTGGAGAGAGCACCTGGCCCCCCGGCGCGAGTCGGCACGCCTTCACGTGCTAGACGCTCGGCGACGGACTCGGCTATGCGAATCGTCTCGTCGGTCTCTTCGTGGAGGCTGCCGCCAAGGAAAGTGACCGCCGGACGTAGGCTCTCCAGGTAGTAGAGCGCCTCGACCAGCTCCGCGGCCATGCGCCGGCCGGTTCGGGACAGGTCCTCGGGGAAGGGCGGGTTTGTGTGGGGGCAGTCGATCGTGGTTAGCGTCTCCTCCGGGTCGTCGGTCATTTGGAGCAGACGCATGTCATCCTTCGTGAGCGCTACTCGACTATGGCGCTCGCTGGCACGGCGCATTCCGTCCTTGAGCTCACCCCAGAAGTCGCGCCCGAAAAGGACCAACGGCAGATTCAGACGGCCGCGTTGCTTATGGCGCCAGACCTCCAATAGCTCGTCGAGGGTGCCGAAGCCCCCGGGGAAGATTACGATCCCCAGCGCATTCTTCCAGAGAACCAGCTTCCTTGTCGGGAAATGTGTCAGCTCCAGGGAGACGTCTATGGATGGATTGATGCTCTGCTCGAAGGGTAGGCGGATGTTGAACCCTTGGCTTAGCATTCGGGCCCGGCCGGTGGTCGGTTCGCTCCCGTTGGGCTCGGCGGACGAGCTGGCCTCGGCCTCGGCGGTGGCGGCGGCAGTCTCATCCATGCCGCCCAGCTCTCGTAGGCGCTGCCTGAAACCCTCTGGAACGGCCGACATGATCCCCGGGCCCGCCCCTGTTCGAGGCGGAATGCCGCGCTCGGCGAGAATCTCCCCCATCGTTTCCGCTGCACCATAATAGGGGTCGTCACGCTTGATTCTGGCTCCCCCGAAGAAGGTGACGGCGGGAGGGAGCCCCCCAAGAAGCTCTAGCCCTTCTTCGAGCTCTGAAATCAAGGCCGCCGCAAGTGCTCCTCGTTCGGGGAAACGACGAGCGATGGCGCCCCAGACGCCCTCTAGGTTGGGATCGTGGATGAGCTTGTGGTCATCGAATCGGTTGGTCATCGTCATGTCGCGAAGCTTACGCCTGTTGGCTTCGAGGCGCTAGCGCAGGAAGCGCTCGTGAAACGAGCCTCGTGGCTCCTCCAGGGGCGCTCCCGCGGCCAGTCGCTCCAACAGTCCGTCCAGCGCGGCTTGCATCTGGACGCGCTGATTCCTGACCGCCACGCGGGTGGCCGATACGGCGGTGGCTCCAGCTCCACTAGCTCCGGCGAGTATGGACAGTTCCACCGGCAAGCCCAACAGCGTCAGAATAACGGCTCCGGCGGGCGTGACGATTATGGTGCTGCCTATGGACCAGCCGGTGGCGCGCTCTCGGCGCAGGTTGCCTATGTCCGCCGTGAGAGTGACCAGCGAGGAGTCTTCATCCAGCGCCGCGACCGATAGTGTCAGCTCCTGAGCTTTCGAGAGGATGTAGGCTCTCCGGCCGAGGTTGAGGCCGCGCTGTATCTTCGTCGCAAGTCCGGTGGCCGGTACCCATACAGAGTTGCCGGGGCTTCTTCGGACCTCGGCAAGGCACTCCTTGTCGCCAAGGTGCCCTTCGAGCAGTCGTTGCACCTCGGCGGCAGGCTTCTCGATGGGCCGGCTGGATCTTACGTACCTGGTTCCGAAGAGTCGTCTCGAAAGACCTGTTTCGGTTCTTTTTTTGGGGCGTGCCCGGTGGGCTCGGACTTCGAGCATTGCTTGGCGCACGTTCGAGGCATCCAGACCGAGTTCCTCTCCGATCCGAATGATGTCGTCGTCGCTCAGGCCTTGCTCATCGGCACTGCTCTTGCCCGAGCGAGCCATTTGAAGCTTGGTGGCTCGCCTTATTACGCGCTCCACGGTGGCGACGTCCGAGATGGGCATGATGCTGGTCTGCTTCTCGCCTGTGCCATGATCGCTGTCGGCCGTAACTCCCTCGCGTTGTTCCTGCTCCGTGCTCGAGGTTCTATTCTTGGGTGCGTCCTTTGCGCCGCTTCGAGTCTTGTTGGGAGGGCGGCCGCCAATGCCCGGGGAATGGGAGCGTGTCGATGACACGCCTCCGTTTGATTGCTCGTGTTCCCTCTCGTCCTTGGAGACATCTTCGGGTGGGCGCTGGCGCGAGTCGGTCATCGCACCTAAACATAGCGCCACCTAGTCTCGGAGGCACCATCATTGTGGAGGTCGTGTCGGAGGGTACGGCAAAGGAGCCCGACGCGTCAGGCGCCGCCTTGTCCAGCGGCATTGACGAGCAGCTGCAAGAGAGCCACGGCTCCGAAGAGCAAGATCACGACCGCGATTGTGGGGCCGAGCGGCAGACGGTAGGTATCTTCTGGGTGAAGCTCGGGAGCTACGTTCGCGGCGCCGACCTCGCGCCTTCCGAAGATGCCGCGACCCATGACGCGCTCGGCGACCGAGAGGGGGTTCTGTATCAGAATGTGGCCTGTGATAACGAGCCTGCTCGCCCTCGCCCCGATTAGCTCCTGCCCTCGCACAATGGCTCTGGAGAGCTTCAGGCCGGCGA
>SKWY01000462.1 GCA_007128675.1 Deltaproteobacteria bacterium
AAGCGGCCATCAGGGCGTCCTCTAAGGAAACACGGGCGCTGACTAGAATGGCAAGCTTGGCGGTACTACCGACGAGGGACTTCATCCTGGTTGCGATTTGGCCGGCGGCATCGAGGGAGGCGCCCACGAGAGGCGCCTCGACTCTATCGACCCTGGACGTCAAGAGTCGTTTCTCGTTCATGGAACGGTACGAAAGAAACCCCAGATCGCACATCCAATAACCGTTTACCGCCTCGTTCTCTCGCGCGCGGAGACGAAACACCTTGGATCCATCCACGTCGAGCCAACAGTTGCAACCTCGACTGCAGCCGTCGCAGAGACTGGGCGCGCTCCCCAGCTCCCAGACACGTTTCTTGAAACGGAAATCCGCGCTGGTAAGAGCGCCCACAGGGCAAATATTCACGGCGTTCAATGAATAGTTGCTATCAAAGGGTTGCCCTGGCGCGGCCGAGATATATGCATGATCGTTTCTCCAGAACAATCCCAACTGCGCCTGGCCCGCAATCTCTGCCATGAAGCGTGTGCAACGAGTGCATAGGACACATCTCTCCTGGTCCAAGACGACCCTTGGCCCAACTCGCACGGCCTTGCTCTTCTTCACCTTGCGCTCGGGCGGTCCGAGCACCGACGGTCGAAGGTCATGCGCATAATACTGATCCTGGAGAGGGCACTCACCAGCCTGATCGCAAATGGGGCAATCCACGGGATGATTGACGAGAAGCAGCTCCAGAACCGACTGTCTTGCCTTCTTCACTCGCTCGTTATTCGTGTGAATGACCATCCCTTGGCCTATTGAGGTATGACAGGCCGGCTGAAGCTTTGGAGTCCCCTCTATCTCGACCAAGCACATGCGACAATTCGCTGGAGCGCTTAGAGCAGGGTGATAGCAAAAACGCGGTATGACAATGCCGAGATCGTCGCACACCGCGATGATTGTCTTCCCGGCAACCCGTGGGACAGTGTGCTCTACGCCGTCGATCGTGACGCCAATAGTCTCTGAGAGAGGCTGCTCCATAGCTGCCATTACCGATCTATCTCTCCGCCAATCATGTTGATGGAATCGAAGGTTGGAATGAGATCCGCGAGCAGACTCCCCCGCATGACATGAGGCAGTGACTGCATGAGAGGGAAACAGGGCGGCCGCACCTTGATCTTGTATGGCCGGCCTGTTCCATCACTGACGACATAGAAACCCAGTTCACCGTTTGCCGCCTCGGTATACCCGTACGCCTCGCCCCTTGGAACCCGAATGCCATACATTATGTTCTCGAAATGGGCTATGGCACCTTGGATAGTCTCATACACCTCGCCCTTGGGAGGCAACACATACCTCCAGTCATCGAGCAAGATGGCTCCTTGCGGAATTCGCTGAATGCACTGGTCGACAATCCGTAGCGACTGGCGCATCTCCTCGACTCTTACGAGATAGCGATCGTAATTATCGCCGTGCTCACCCACCGGAACGTCGAAATCTAGATCCTCGTAGACCAAGTAAGGATGATCCTTTCGCACGTCATAGTCCACGCCACATGCCCTCAAACACGGCCCCGTCCACCCCAGCTCTACTGCGTCGCCTTTTGAGATGACCCCCGTGTTCTGCATCCGATCGATAAAGATCCTATTTCGAGTCAGAAGCAAGTCCAGCTCATCTATGATTTCCCTGACGCGCTCATTCGTTCTGCAGAGCTGCTCCAGCCAGCCGTCGGGAGCGTCCCGCGAGACCCCACCGATACGACACCAGCTAACGGTCATGCGGGCACCCGTCAACTCTACAACCCTATCCCAGAGAAGCTCTCGTCCTTCGACGCAATAAAGAAAGGCGGTGAAGGCTCCCAGCTCGAGTGCGGTGGCTGCCAAGGCCGTCAAATGGTCACAGACCCTGTGAACCTCGGCTCCGATCACGCGCAGGTACTGACTGCGCGGTGGATCCTCGATTCCCGCTAGTTTCTCAACCGCCAGCGCATAGCCAACATTGTTGCAAATCGGAGAGACGTAGTTGAGACGATCTGTATAGGGAAAGACCTTGGTCCAAGTGGCATTCTCGCTCTGCTTCTCGAATCCGCGATGCAAGTAGCCAATCTCCGGGTCCATATCCTTTATGATCTCCCCGTCGAGCTTCAGAACGAAACGCACGGTCCCGTGAGTAGCGGGATGACTGGGCCCCATGTTCAAGACCACTTCATCCGTACCGAGCCCAGGAGCTGAACCGTCGAGGTCCCGCTCGTTACCTCTGATAGCTCCGAAGACCTCCCGAGCTTGCTCCTCACGTGTCTTGAGGCGATCTTCGTTCATTACTCGCTCACACCTCCCTGCCCTGGTCACGACTAATCCTGCCGGGCATCACGAGCTGGCCAGTATCGGGATCGCGCATCTCGACCAAGGGCTGCTCGCCATTTAGAGGATAGTCCTTTCGAAGAGGGTATCCTTCGAACTCCGGGTAGAGGAGAATGCGCCTCGGGTCCGGGTGATCGTCGAACACAACCCCGTACATGTCGAAGACCTCCCTTTCGAACCAGTTGGCGCCTCCCCAAACCGCCGTGACGCTCGGAAGCCGGGGATCACCCTCCGGGACCCGAGCCTTGAGGCGCAGCCTGTGCTTTTTCGAAATGGAGTAGAGGTGGTAGACGACCTCGAAGCGGGGCTCCTCATCGATCCAATCGACGCAAGTCACATCGGAGATCATCTCGAAGGAGCAGCGCCCATCATCCTTCAAGAACCTGGCTACGTTCGCTATCTCGGTGGGCGCCACAATGGCCGTCTCGTCTCCTCGATGCGAATGGGACCCCAGGATCACTTCCTCTCCGAACCTCTCCAGGAGCCTATCCAGAACAACGTGACTCATCGGGTCACCACGAGGCTCGCCTTCACCAGCGCGCTGTTCATGTGCCAGCTTCCTTTCCATCGGGGAACTTCAGCCGAGAGACCTTCTCCTGGAGCAGCATCAGGGCATCGAGGACCTGTTCGGGGCTAGGCGGACAGCCGGGAACGTAGATGTCCACGGGTATGATCCGATCAATACCTTCGACCGTCGCGTAGTTCTGATAAAAGCCCCCCGTGCTGGCACAGACCCCAAATGCCATGACCCACTTGGGCTCCGTCATCTGCTCGTACACCCGTTTGAGCACAGGGGCGTTCTTGTGGACTACTGTTCCCACGACCATGAGAAGGTCCGCCTGCCGCGGGGAGAATCTCGGTACCTCGGCGCCGAATCGAGCCATGTCGTAACGAGCACAAGAGACCGACATATACTCCATGCCGCAGCATGCCGTAACGAAGGGGTACTGGAACAAGGAGTAACGCCTTGCCCATTGAAGACCGCCCTTCAATCCGCCTTTCACGAGCGAGCTGAACAGGCCTATGGCGTCCTCACGTGTCGTGGTGATGACGGGCAGGCTCCCGACGTCGTCGACAATCTTCATGATCTAGAGGAGACCTCCCTCGACTCATTCTCGTGCCAGTTCAGAGCACCCTTTCCCCACTCGTAGGCAAGCCCTATGGCGAGGAGAAGGACGAACAGTCCCATTACCACAAGGCCATAGAGCCCAAGCTCTTGTAGCAGGGGGGCCCAGATCACCAGGAAGACGGCCTCGAGGTCGAAGACGATGAATAGGAGGGCTACCACGTAGTACCTGACATGAACACGGCGCCACGCCCCATGAACGGGAACGGAGCCGGCCTCGAAGGGAGTGCCCTTGACCAGCGACACCTTGCGCCTACCAATAATCGATACGAATACGACGAGCCCCGCCGCAATGCCCCCCCCGATCAGAAGCATGGCTATGATCGGGATGTACTGGGCAAGATCGTCGGCGGGAGCTGCGGTTTGTAAGAGGAGGGGGGGTAGCATTGCCTCAAGGACCCATGGTTGTTGATGAGGCACGACTGAAGAGGCCGGCCAGGTCAGATAGGCCCACCAGCGCCGAGCTGTCAACCCGATCCCGAAATGTTCCGATTCAGAACCTACTGTACGAGAGCCCGCCAATGGAGCCGAAGTCAAGGCATCTACTCTCGCCCATGCGTACTCGGCCGCGTCATGCCTTCTCGTCCCTTGCGGATGCTCTCCCGTACCCGGTGCCAGCTTGCCAAACGCTCCTTGTCGATCTCGTTCTTCTCGACCGCCGCCTTGACGGCGCAGCCGGGCTCCGGGCCATGGACACAATCCGCAAAGCGGCAATCTTTAGACGCCGCCATGATTTCCGGAAAGGCCGCATCGAGTGAAGTTTCATCGAAGAGGCCAAAGCTGCGCACACCAGGCAAATCGATCAGGAAGCCGCCGGCCCAAGGGATTGCCTGTCCAAGGCTGGTCGTGTGTCGACCACGTCCATGGGCACCAAGCTCGCCTGTGCGCAAGGCATTACCCGGCGCCAAGGAGTTGATTAGCGTCGACTTGCCCACCCCCGAAGGTCCAACGAGAGCCGCCCAGCGGCCGCGAAGTCTTTGTTGGAGCCGATCCAGGCCGTGACCACAAAGAGCGCTTACGGAGTGTACATCAAACCCTAGGCCCGCCCAGCTCCTAGCCTCCGCACGAAGCTGACCGTCGTCGTCGATGTCAATCTTGTTGAAAACCAGGGCGACATCAATGCCTTCTTTCCGCGCGGCGGCGATGCACCTGGCGATGAGACCCTCCTTCCCCTCGACCATCCCTGCGGCACAAAGCACCATCAAATCGTCGATGTTGGCCGCCAGTACCTGCTCTCCCCTTCCGGTATTCCGTCGTAAGACAGAGCGTCTATCTTGGCGGCTTCGAACGGCCCCCTTCTCATCCAAATCCACTAGGTCGCCTGGGGCAAGATCTACTCCCCCCAGGACACGAAGACGTCTGGCGGGTCGAGTTCCCTTCTCGTCGCACTCGAAAACCCAGACATGGCGCCGGGCAGCCCGCAAGACAACGGCCGCGCCGGCGCTAGTCCGATGCAAAGTGCTCGTCAAGCCACCCCTCTAGACGAGTGAGGGCGATGCTTCGAGGGAGCGCCGCACGCCGGCATGCGCCAGACCTGGGAGATCAAAGAGCGCCGATTCACCATCGCCCGCCTAGTCATCGGAGACGAGCAGATTAGCGTCTTCCCAGGCGCTAAGCTCGAACCTATCGCGCACGGTGACCCTCACCCGCCATTCCCCGGGGAAGTCCGGCTCGAGGGTGACAATTGGTCCTGTCATGCTCGACAGCTCAGCCTGTCCCGACTGCGGCTGATCTCGAATCTGCCAGGAGAAGGTCACTTCCGAGCCATCGAATGAAGAGCTGCCCGATGCGTCAAAGGTGACAGTCTCATAGCTTGTGAGTGGGACGGGATTCCTATCATCGGGCTCACCCTCGACCAAAACCTCGAGAGCAGCGACAGGCGCCGGCACGGTTTCGTTCTCGGTGTACAGCTCGAGGAGGTAGCCGTGTTGCTCATGTCCTGGATCGTTGCAGAGGATCAGCAGCTGACCAAACTCATTGGCGATTGTGACATTGTCCTCGAACCAGACGTCGAATGAGAAGCCCTCTGATGGCTGGAGAGTCACGGGAAGCTCTTCTGGAAGGTTGTCGAGGGAGAAGACGCCCGCGGGGTTGGTGTCGATGATGAAGTCGGAGACCTCGAGGTTGGCCTGACCTACATTCGACACCTCAACGGTCCTGACGACGCTCTCGCCCGGCTCGACGAAGCCGAAGTCGACTCGCGGCGAAGGATCAACCGATATCTGTGGGATCACGCCACCCATCAGGGGCACTTCCAAGACGCCCATGTCGGTGGTGACGAGCACGACGTCGTGATCATGCCCGGCCTCGATGGGCGCGTAGGTCACATCGAAGTAGATCTCGTTTTCCCTCGAGATGGTCGCGGGCAGCTCCCCTTGCGGCTCAACCGTAAAGACTTCTCGGCCGTCACGCAGCTCGATATCGGTGACCTCACCTTCCTGGCTGCCGAGGTTTCGAATCGTGAAGGTTTGAGTCTGTGGAACCTCGACTGTCGCTTGACCAAAGGTGTACCTAGAAGGCTGCACGACGACCTGTAGCTCCACGGCCTGGGCAATGACGCTAAGGCCAGAAACCTCCGGCTGCGCTCCATCAAGCCTGAAGTCCTCCCAGGTCACCTCCAATCTGCTCGTATAGGTATCCTCCTGCTCCGGACGAACCTGAACCTTGATGGGCGCCGGCTCCAGGTTCGAGAAGATGAAGGGGAGCTCTGGCGCCTCGACAAGATAGAGATCGCTGGAACCTTGCCCCTCATGCGTGACGTCCATGGCGCGCAGCTGTGCGCATCCACGGTTCTCCAGCCGCACCTCGCCCTCGCCAACCGCTCCGACTCCAACGTCGGAGAGCAGAATGTTCGTGCAGCTCTCCCATGAGCCGCCCTCTCTGTGGCAAGAAAAGCCTACGTCCGTCCGGGGTCCATCGTCTCCCTGACCACGCAGGGAAAGCTCACGCTCCGGCGTCTCTCTCTCATCGGTCTCTATGAAGAGACTCGAGAGAACCAGATCCATCTCTTCGGGCCTGAAGGAGACCACGATATGCCCAGTAGAGCCGTCTTGACCCGCCCGCTCCAGCTCTTCGGGATAGGAGACCACCTCGAACTGATCCTCGCCACTACCGCCGGATATTCGGGCGGCCTCGAAGCGAAGAGAAACCGGGCCGCGGTTCTCGATTGCAATCTCGAGCTCCGCCGCATCACCAAGGCAGACTCGCCCAAAGTCAATCACGCTGCGGCCGATCCAGAGCTCTCCAGAAAGACCCTCGACACCGTTGCCCTCGCAGTCGCAGGCAATCAGTACGAAAAGAAAAAGAACAACCAGCATCGATGGACGCGAGTGCGACCTCATTTGATTTGTCATGAAGAGAACCTCCGGCGAGGTCATGGAAGACTTCGGATCGAACTTGTGAAGGCTAGCAAAAGGCCTGGGCAGTAGCCAACAGAGTTTACTACCACCTTTCCCTACACGCTAACTCATATCAGCCTGTTGACCGATGCGGGGGCTTTGGGAAAAGGGTATCTTGAAATCAACCTCGATGGGAAAAGGCAGAGCCAGCGAGGGAGCCAAGCCGCCAATAACAGCAGTCAGACAATGGGAGATAAGCCATGATGCTATCCAAGATTCGCAACGCCGCTCGCGATGAGTCCGGTCAGGGCATGACCGAGTACATCATCATCGTCGCCTTGATCGCCATCGCCGCCATCGGCGTCGTCACCATCTTCGGCGACAACATCCGCAAGATCTTCGGTGCCTCCGTCGATGCGCTTGCCGGTCAGGAAACCGCTGATACCGGTGCGAAGCAGGCAGGCTCCACGGCCGACGAACGTGACATCGTCGACTTCGCCTCGGAGGCCAAACGCCAGAACTAGTCTTCAGTGTATCGGCCGCGACCAGTTTCCAAGTGGTAGCTGGCCAGCTTGATTGACCGCTCGAAGCCCTCCTAGTCAGCTAGGGGGGCTTCGATGTTTTGAGGCCGGACGTGAAGCCATTCTCGAGTGGCAGAGCCTCACGGTTTCTTCTCACCAAGCCTCCTCCAAACGGATCTTCAGGCTCAAAGCACGAGCACTTTCCGGATCGAGCGTCAGAGCCTCATCCACCGCGGCCATAGCGCCATCCATCTCCCCTAGGGCTCTATACGCCTCGGCCGTCGCCAGAAGATAACCAAACCGCGGCCATAGGCGATCCTGGGGAGCGAGCCTCGACGCCGCCTGGAAAGCCAGCAAGGCCATGCGATACCGACCTGCCTCCTTGGCTAGTCTCGCGACACTCTCGAAGCCATCCATGTCATCGAGGTTCCGCGCGGCCTCGAGCATGCTCTCCAGTGCCTCCTCCAGTGCTCCCGGCACAATTGGATGTCCTTCATCCATCAAGAGCCTAACCCTGGCCAGCTCAATCTCAAGCTGATCCTTGGGCTCGAGCTCACCTGCCTCCTCGATGACCGAGTAGACTCCAAGGGCCTCCCCAAAGAGCTGACGGGACACAAGCGCGGTGGCGAGCCTGCGGTGACCATCCACGCTCCCCGTCTCTGCCCATGCGCGCGCCATGGCCGTTTCAAGGCGTGAAAACGGAGGACCAACGGCATCCAAGATCTCCGACCACTCCAGCTCGCTCAGAGGCTCATCACGACCGAGCCTCCGGTCCAAGAGAACTCTCGATCGCGAAGCCGACTCTCGCCGCAGATCGGCTTGCTGCAGGAGCTGCAGGTTCTCGCGAAGGAAGAGCCCCTTTGGTGCCTGGTACTCGAGAAGAGGCCGGCTCCGCCTCTGCGGTAAGCCCTCGCCCCCAAGATCTCTGACGCCTTCGGCATCGAGAATATGCCGAGCATAAATGCCAAGATGCGAGCGAACTCGCGCATGAGAAAGATCCTCTCGAACGAGAGGGTTCTCCTGCAAGATTCGATCAATGCGTTCCGGATCAATTTCCATAGGTTCCATACCGCAAACCAGGAGGTAGTCACGAATCGATCCGGCATGGAAGAGCTCCACATGAGGAAAGGCGAAGCCCACGGTGCGCAGAATGGTGCGCACCGCTTCATCCGTCATCTCATAGTCGTGGAACCACTGAAGGAACAAACCTCCCGGCTTCAGGTGCTCCTTGACCCTCTCGAAGAACTCCACGGTGAACAGAGACGCGTTTCCCGCTACCCACGGGTTCGACGGCACGCTTACGATGATGTCAAACTGCTCTTCCGAAAGCGCAAGCCAAGCCTGAACATCATCGATGACCAGCTGCAGACGTGGATCGGTGAGGGCTCCTCTATTCACATGCTCGAAGTACCGAGCTGCTTCAACGATGTCTCGACTAAGCTCCGCCGTGACGACTCGAAGATCGGGATGAGCCAGGAGGCCCGCGGAGGTAGCCCCGGCCCCGAGGCCTACGACGAGCGCGTCTCTTGGATCGGGATGAAGAAGCGCCGGCAGGTGTGCCGCCAGATACTGTGTTTCCAGATCCTCGCCGTCACTGGCGTCGGTCTTGCCATTGACCTTCATTGCCCGGGCTCTTGGATAGTCCACTACCGTCACGGTTCCGCCAGCACCATCGCGATCGAACAAGAACCGTCTGTCGACTCGAGACCACATCGCAAGCTCGTGGTAGCTGTCGAAGGGCGTTCGCAGGGCACGAAAGACCCCTACCGTGAATGACTCACGCTCGATTGGAGGGCCGCCAAACATCCAGGCAGGCAGTACACCCACTACGAGGCCCAGGGCCACCGCTCTGCGTCGCGCAAGCCACACCGTAGGGGCCGCCGACGAGGTCCGCCAGGCGGAAACCACACATACCAGGCCGGCGACCAAGTTCGCCGTGGCCGCGATGAGGATAGTGCCGTGCAACCCAGCTCCTGGGAGCAGAACATGACCGGCCACAACTACGCCAACCACCGTACCCGCCGTATCGCTGGCGTACGTGCGACCAACACCGCCTCCCAAGGACCTTATCGACCTTGTAGCCAGACGGGCAGCCACCGGGAAGGTCATCCCGAGCAGAATCGTGGGCACGATCATTACGACCAGACACACGATGAATCCGGCACCAAGGAAGTACGAGTAGTTCTCCACCTCTGGTCCGAGAAGTCTTGCCGCCCGGTGGTACAGGTAAGGCAAGCGGTTGTACAAGGGAACGGATAGGACGGTAACGGCGGCGACGGCGATCTGCAGCCACCCAAAGCCTCCGAGGCCGGCCCGCGACAGGCGCGTCCTTTTCCAGGAGACCAAGGAAGAGCCGATGGCAATACCAAGTATGAACGCCGCCAGCATCGTAGTGAACGCATATGTGGAGCCGCCCATGACCAGCGTGAGGATCCGAATCCACACAACCTCGTAGGTCATCGACGCAGCCCCCGCGACCGCTATGCTTGCAAGTGCCAACCGGGCTACCCATGAAGGGAAGGGAGACGTCTCCTCGTCGGAGGAAGGCTGTCTCGGCGGCTCAGCGGCATCCAGCTCGGCCTCTTCCCCTTTGTCCTTTGGTATGGCACTAGCATTTTGCGTCACCTGCGTTGCCATCACCCAGCCCGAGAGCCCGCTACGTCTCAACCAGAATATGAGCATCAACGCGGAAAGCGCAGCGACTACGTTCAGGGATGCGGCGGAAAACAACGTACCATTGAGCCCGAGCCTCGGTATCAGCGTGAACCCGGCCAGAAGGCACCCCAAGACAGCCCCCAAAGCATTGATGAAGTACAACCGCGCGACTCCCGATCCTACCTCCGAGATCGTTCTTACGTAGTAGCGCGTCACCGCCGGCAGAGTTCCGCCCATCAGTATGGAGGGAATGGCGATTGTTGCCACGGCAAGAAAGGCTCTTAAAACCACCAGGGTGTTGGTTTGATCGATTAGCGGGGCGGCGGTCTTCACATAGACCGCTCCCGCAAGAGCCATTGTCAACGGGAAGACCACGCATGTGAGCGCTACCCCTAGCTCGAGAAACGCATATAGAACGAGTGGTCTGGACGTTCTATCGGCCCATCTGCCAAAGAGCCAAGCTCCCCCAGCCAGGCCCCCCATGAATGTGCTCAGTACCACTGTATGCGCTAGTGCTGTCGAGCCCACCAGGGCTGTGAGGTACTTGGCCCAAACTACCTCTAGGGCCAGTGCGGATGCCCCGGATATGAATAGACAGGCCGGTAGAACTATGCGTGATACATCGAAACCGCCTCGCGGCGTGGCCCCTTGTCGCATCGCTCGAATCCCATGCCGACGAAACGGCGGAAATAAGCATCAGCCAATCTTGAAGCTCGGCGCCGGCTTCTCGGCAATGTTCTTCTCACACTCGGCCAGCTTCTGCTTGAAAAGCTCGTTGTCAGGCTCGTACATGAGCGCGGTCTTCAGGCTTCTCTCCGCCTTCTCCCATCTTTTCTGCTGCATATCGAGTATGGCCTGCCTGTAGCACTGCTTGGCCTGAGGCGTCTTGCCGGTCTGCTCATCCTTTTCTTTCTTCTGCTCCTGCTCGCTCTCCTCCGTGAAGCGGAGGCGGCTGGCCCGCTCTGGTCCGTTTATGTCCTGGGTGTACTTGTTGCGCTTCTCATAGTCCTTCAGGACCATGTAGGCTTCCGTTATCCTCTTGTACACCTTCAGGACATTGGCCTTCAGCTCCTCCGAGGAGGACTGGTAGAACCTGTCGGGGTGGAGCACACGGCTCTCTCGGTAGTAGGCGGCCTTGATCTGCCCGGGAGTGGCGTCCTGGTTCACCTTCAGGACTTGATAGTAGTCCATCTCGTCGACGGCCTGCGCTAGAAGCTGAATCTCGATCTCGAACTGGGGATCGGCAACGGACATTGGTTCTCATGCTGCCCCAAGAGGGCGGTTTGGGGTTATCCAAGACTTCACGCGGCGTGTCCCGCGAGCTTGGTTCGAGCAGCCCTTTCGCGGCTGGCCTCGATATCCTCTTCCGTGAGCCCCGAGGAGAGAGTGATCTGCGTCGATGTTTGCTGACCCGTCTCTTCATCGGTAGCCGTAACGTTCACTATCCCATTGGTGTCGATCTCGAAGGTAACCTCTATCTTTACCTCGCCTCGGTAACCTATACGGAATCCCGAGAACTCGAACTGACCCAGAAGCTCGCACTCATCCTCACGCTTGCTCTCACCCTGCAGGACCTTGATCCTGACGCGATCCTGACCGTCGCGGCTCGTCGTGAACGAACGCGTCCGCTCGACGGGAATGGGACTGTTCTTTTCGATGATTCTCTCCGTATAGCCTCCAACGGTTGCAATACGCAGGGAAAGCGGTGTCACGTCGAGCAGGAAGTGCTCGGAGTCCGCTCCACAGAGGGCGTCCGCTTGAATGGCTGCTCCCAGGGCCACGACCTCATCCGGATCCACGGTCGTGAGAGGCTCATTCTGAAAGTAATGCTTCACCGAGTTTCGAATGATTGGGAGTCGAGTGGGCCCTCCCACGAGTATGACTGCGTCTATGTCCGACGCGGTAAGGCGACAGACCTGAAGGGCCTCGTCACAGACCTTGAAGGTCCGCTGCACCAGATCCATGACCATCCGATTGAAGTCATCCGCATCGAGGGAGGTGACTAGGTCGAGAACATCTCCCTCTTGAGTCTGACAAATCCCCTCTACGTGAATGCTGGCGCGGCCGGTGTTGCTGATATCTATCTTCGCCTGTTCGGCCGCCTCCTTGAGCATCTGCAGGCAGTACTTGTTCTGGCGCAGATCTATGCCGTGCTCGTTCTGAAACAGATCCGCCAGGTGGTTCATGATCCGGTCGTCGAAATCATCACCACCCAAGTAGGTGTCTCCCGCGGTAGACAGCACCTCGAAGACTCCTCCATCACCTATCTCGAGGATCGAGACGTCGAAGGTACCTCCGCCAAGGTCGTAGATGACCGCTTTTTGATTCTCGACGCCGCCGAAACCATAGGAAAGCGCCGCGGCGGTCGGCTCGTTGATTATTCGCAGGACTTCCAGCCCCGCGATTGTTCCGGCGTCCTTGGTAGCCTGCCGCTGGTTGTCGTTGAAGAACGCTGGAACAGTGACCACCGCCTTCGTCACGGGAGCACCAAGGTAGTTCTCGACTATGGCCTTCATCTCCTTCAAGACGAGGGCGGAGATCTCGGAGGTGGCATAGTCGTTCTCCCCTATGAGTATCCTGACGCCGTTGTTCGGACCCTCCGCTATCTCATAGGGCATCACCGCTTGAGCCTTCTTGACCTCGTCGGAAAAGAAGAACCTGCCGATAAGGCGCTTGACCGAGTACACCGTGTTCTCGGCGTTGGTGATGATGTTGCGCTTGGCGTTGTTACCTACCAGAACCGATCCATCCTCCATGAACGAAACGACGGAGGCATGGGTTCTGTCTCCCCATTCATTCGGTATGACCTGAGGCACGCCATCCAGGACAACGGCCACGCAGGAGTTGGAGGTTCCAAGATCGATCCCTATGGCAATCTCACCGCTCATGACGCTCCCACTTGGAAGAAGGACAGCATTGCGCGATTCTAGGGACGCTTTGGAGGCAGTGTCAAAGCCTTCCAATGATTCGTCTGCAACGGGTTGGCACTAGACGCCCAGCGGTTTAGGTTTAGAGCTTACGAAAGGGGGATGGGAACCGGATATGCTTCTTGGACTCTTGCAAAACGACGCCAGCCTTCTTGCTTGTCGCCTAGCCCAGCTGCGCGACCTCGTCGATCTAGACACGGCTACGACCCCAGACGCCGTAGGCGCAGGTTACGTCGAGAACGGACAAGCTCTTGTTCGCCGCAGACCTGGTAGCGCTCTTTCGGTGTCGGGAGATCTTTTGGATCTCGTAAGCGACGTGAAGGCTTCGGGGCTGCTGCTCCATGTGCGAAGGGCCACCGTGGGGGGCTTCAAGGATGAAAACACTCATCCATTTCGTTACAGAAACTGGCTATTTGCCCACACCGGAACCGTGGCAAGGTTCGGCGACCTGCGCCCTTCACTCCTGGAGGAGCTACCGCCATTTTTGCAGAGAATGATCGTCGGCGAGACTGATAGTGAGCACATATTCGCCCTTTTCTTGAACGAGCTTCGCTGCGCGGGGGCGCTCGAAACCTTGTGCCCAGACCCGGAAACTCTGGGTAAGTGTCTTGCCCAAACCGTCGACAAGATCGAGGCGCTCGCGAGGGAGGTCGGTGCCACCGCGGAGTCGACCCTGAATATCGTGGCGACAAACGGGTGCGGCCTCATCGCGTGCCGCCACGGCGATGGGCCGGGGCTCCATTACGCCGAGCTGGGAGGCCTGTCGGTCTGCGAGCAGCATGGCCTTGGAGAAGATGCCCCCGAGACCCACGCCCAACTAGTCTCGCACAAGAACGTTCGCTCGGTAGTGGTCACAAGTCGCTTGCACCCTGGAGTAGGCCTGCCCTGGAAACCTCTGCCCAGAGGACAGATTCTGTCCGTAGGCCCGGACCTAACAGCCAACGTTCGGGCCTACTGACGGCGCGCAACCAAGAGAGCCCCGCCCAGCAAGATAAGAAGGGCCGCAACGGCTCCCAAGGGCCCAAGGTACGGGAGGCCCCTAGCCTTCAGTGCCGGCTGGACCGAGAAGAGCCCTATTACGAGAAAGACAACTCCAGCGGCATGAAGCCAGCGTGAGCCGGAGTAAGTCAGAAGACCGCCGAAGCCGATGCATGCCAGCGCTCCGGCCAGGCCCACCGAGGACGCCAACCAATGAGGAAGGTCCACGGTCGAGTGCTCCAAGGGGGGCGGCTGCCCAGGACCCACGGAGAAGAGGAAGGATAGGGTCACCAGCAGCACGGCAAGCAAGGCTGGCACGACTGCCCAGGTGTATGGAGTCCGCTGTAGGCTCCTCGCCCCGCTCGAGATCCACCCCATAAGGCAAAGCATCGTAAGGGCAGTCAGGACCAGGGTTGCGTACAAAGCAACGGTCCAGGAATGCGGCGGTAGTCGGACCGTGGCCACCGCCATCGCAAAGGCCAATGCAGCGATCACCGCTGTTAACTTACCCACCCCTTTCAGATCGCACACAGCGCTCCCACAAGCAAGGAGGTCAGCGCGAGGGACACCCGAATCCGGCACAGGGGTCCCTGGAACCGAAGCCCCTTCCCAATAAGTGGACTACTCCCTTTCAAGATACGTATATCCAGCAAGTCCCGCCTCGTAGAAGCGCAGGACCTCTCGCGAGTCCTCCAAGGAGATTCGACCCGCCCGCAATGAAGCCTCGCATAGATGACGCATCCTTGCGATCAGCTCGGCGCGCGTATGCCCCGTGTAGTGGAGCACGTCGTTTACCGTATCGCCTGGCTCCACATGCTCTATGCGATAGCCTCCGCCAGAAGCCATGGACACGAGCACGGTATTGGTGTTTCCAAAAAGGTTGTGCAGATCCCCAAGACTCTCTTGATAGGCGCCAACGAGGAAGACGCCAAGATAGTATGGATCATCACCGAGGGAATGCAGCTCGAGAACGTCCTTTACATCGCGACGATCGATGAATCTGTCGATCTTGCCGTCGGAGTCGCAGGTGATGTCGGCTAGGATCCCTCGCCTTTTCGGTTCCTCGTTCAGACGGTGAAGAGGCGTGACCGGGAACAGATGCTGAGCCGCCCAGGCATCGGGCACCGATTGGAACAAGGAGAAGTTGACAAAGTAGATGTCGGCGAGAATACGTTCGAGCGTTTCGAGTTCCTCTCGCGGACGTTCTTGGTCCAACCCAATGCGCCTCACCTTGTGGCATATCCCCCAAAAGAGGCTCTCGGCCAAAACGCGTTGCTTCAGCGAAAGATGGCCAAGAGAAAAGAGCTGGAGCGCCTCCTCCTTGTAGTCCACCGCATCGTGGTAGACCTCGAGCAGGTTCTTGCGGGAGACATCGCGGTAGATGTCGAACAGCTCTTGAACTACGCTCGCCGCCCCTTCCGGAAGCTCGGCGGGCGGCGTGTTCGCCTTTTGCTCCGACACGCCAAGAACCTCGCAAACTAGGAGAGCATGGTGAGCCGCGATTGCGCGGCCCGACTCGGTGACAATCGTCGGATGAGGCATGCCGGCCTCGTCGGTGACGTCCTTGATGGCATAGACGACGTCATTGGCGTACTCCTGCATGGAGTAGTTCATCGACGAGGAGAAATCGGTTTGCGAGCCGTCGTAGTCCACTCCGAGCCCACCGCCGACGTCGAAGTAAGAAAGCGGTGCTCCCAGCCTGGACAGCTCCGTGAAGAAGCGCCCCGCCTCGCGAAGCGAGTTCTTGAGGCTACGAATATGACTGATTTGGCTGCCAATATGGAAGTGCAGCAGCTTCAGGCAGTCGAGAAGCTCCGCTTGCCGCAAGAACTGGACTGCGTTTAACACCTCATGGGGCGCCAGGCCAAACTTCGCTCTGTCTCCCGCGCTGCTTTCCCATCGGCCCGAGCCTCGGCTCGAGAGCTTGAGCCTGATCCCCAGAATAGGACGCACCTCGAGGCGCTCGCTCACCTCCCGCACGAGCTCGAGTTCGGAGAGCTTCTCCAACACAAGTATGCATCTATGGCCGATCTTGCAGGCCAACAGAGCGCTCTCTACATATTCCTCGTCCTTGTACCCATTACAGACAATCAGCGCCTTCTCATCCTCCATGAGAGCCATGACGGCGAGAAGTTCGGGCTTGCTACCTGCCTCCAGACCATAATGAAAGGGGCGCCCTTCCTTGACCACCGAGTCGAGCACCCAACGATCCTGGTTCACCTTTACCGGGTACACTCCGCGGTAGACCCCTTGGTAATCATACTCGTTGATCGCCCGTGCGAAGGCCTCGTTGAGCTCCACGATTCGTCCCTTGAGGATGTCCGTGAAACGAATCAGAAGGGGAGGCAAAATCCCACGTCGCCGAACCTCGTCGACGAGCTCCTTGAGGTCGATCCCCCCGCCCTCTCCTTCCGGCATCGCGCAGAGGTTGCCCTTCTCGTTGATACCGAAGTAAGCGCCTCCCCAGGCGCCTACCTGGTAGAGATCGGAGGAGTGCGAGATGGTCCAGGCGCGTCGCGCCGGTGCTATCTTGGCCATGGGTACTCCTTTTTATGCCGTTACCGTGATGCCGAGCACTCGCAGCTATCGCTACTTATCATCCGGAAAAGAAAGAAGCTTCGAGAATTGCAACAAATACATTGGATAGCCCATGAAAGACGATCGGAGCGATCAGCCCTCCTGTACGCAGCCGAAGCCAGGCGAACAAGAGAGCAGGAAAGAAGACGCCCAGCCGCCAGGCATAG
>SKWY01000001.1 GCA_007128675.1 Deltaproteobacteria bacterium
AGGCGAGTCGACTCGCTTCCCTGCCGCCAAGGTCTGCTTCGACTTTCAGTATCCACCAGGAGACTCCTCTTCGGAACGCGATTGGTTTCTGCCGGCCAAAGAGGAGCTTCTGTTTCTCTATGACGCGAATGAGGGCGAAGAAGACAAGATAGGAGGCTTTCTGACCTTGGGCGTCCCTTCAGATTCTCAATGCGATCATGGCAACCCTACAGATCCTTGCTGTGGAGGGGACACTGACCCTAGATGCTGTCATGAGGCCGACAACAGGACCTGCGCATACTGGTCCTCTACCGAACGGGATGGGCAAAGAGCATATAATGTATTGTTCACAAATGGCCACCTGATGCCAGACGGTGGATGGCCCGACAACCCCAATAAAAACGACACATTCTACGTCCGCTGCCTTAGGAAAGAGCCGATTCAAACCAGCCCATAGAGGGCTCTAGGACATTGTCACCTCACCGGGCTCGTCACTGTGGCCAACCACCTGCGCAACCTCCACAGGCCTCTGCTTGCCCTTCAGACGAAGGGCGCCGAGTCGTTCCACACCAAAATCGTGGGTTAGACGAGATGCGGTCTCGGAGCTGATGAGAAGCTGACCGGAGCGGGCCGCCGAGCAGATTCTCGCCGCTGTGTTTACCGTATCACCGATCGCCGTGTACTGCATCGTTCGAGCAGCCCCAATCGCTCCGCAGACCGCCGGTCCACTATGTATTCCGATACCCATCTCGATAGGTTGATGCTCCTCCAAGGCACGGCGCCTATTCAGATGTACTAGACTCCTTTGCATATCCAAAGCACAGGCGACTGCATGATCGGCGGCGTCGTCCATTGCGAGAGGCACACCGAAGAGGGCCATAATCTCATCTCCAATATACTTATCGAATGTCCCTCGATGTCGAAACAAGACCTCCAGCATGACCTCGAAAAACTCGTTCAGCAGCTGCACTATGCCCTCTGGAGGCGTGTTTTCGGAAAGGCGCGTGAAGCCTCGAATATCGAGGAAGAGCACCGTCACCTCGTGCAGGGTGCCGCGTTTGCCGAGCTTCAGCTCGCCACGCATTAGCTGCTCCACGAGGCTTGGAGGTAGAAACCTCTGTAGCTCCTCGCGTTGCCGAGCCTCTTCCTGGGACTTCTTCGACAGGTAAGCGCTCTTGATGGCAATGGCCGCCTGGTTGGCAATGCTGGCAAAAAGCTGCAGATCCTTCTCTCCGAAGACCCCGGTGGCCGTCTGCGAGTCCAAGTGCAAGACGCCGAGCACCTCATCCTTGAAGAGCAAGGGGACGCTCATCGTGGAACGCAACGCCTGAGCCTGAACGCTCTCGGCCTTTCCGAAGCGCACGTCTCGGCCGGCGTCGGCACAAACCACGCCAGTTTTCGTGTCGACAACCTCACGCAGGATGCTCGTCGAGACGACCACGTGCTCCCGACTTCCGTCGCTACGCCTGCTCGCACGCAGAACCATGTCTCCACTCTCGTCCCTGAGCAGAACAGCGCCGCGATCAGCTGCTAGAAGCTGGAACGCGGCATCCAAAACCGCATCCATTACCGAATCGAGATCCGTGAGTGTTCCTATGGCCCGGCTGACCTCATAGGCAACGCGAAGCCGCTCGAAATCATGTCGAAGAGCCTCCGGATCCTTGTAGGCCTGACCGGGGAGAAAGGCGGGAGCAAACTCGATGGTTTGCCTCCGCATGACAAGCACATCCAGTTCCTCGGACGGTTCGTCAAAGCCTGCGATTCTCGCCTGCTTCTCATCCTCGAAAACAATCTTGGTGGAGCCGACGGTTACCTCGTCGCCATGCTTCAGATGGACCTTGTGAGCACGCTCCCCGTTCTTGTAGGTCCCATGACGACTCCCGGCATCCTCTAGGAGATACCGGCCATCGGACATCCGCCGGATTCTCGCGTGCGAGCGAGAGACGAGCGGATCAAGGATCTGCACATGACTCGATTCATCTCTCCCTACGGTCGTGGAATCGCCTAGCTCGAACACCTCCTCGCCGAGTTCTGTATAGATCCTCAAGACGGCCATGGGCTCCATCCCCTCTTTTCAAGTACTCCAAACGGCTCTGTTCAAGCTCAGCACATCTACCGCCTGCGATCCGGCCCCAGTCTTTCCTCCAGCTTCTCTTCGCTGCCAGGCGCCCGCTCTTTTCTCTTCATTTCGAGTCTCTCGTGCTCACGGCTCTCCAGCCTCGAGGATCCATCCAATCCTTCCGGGATAGTCGGCCCAATTGGCCGAGAGTTTTCGATTAGTTGTTCCTTCGACCATATCGCCGTGCCCCGATCTAGAGTGGGCCTAGAAGACCACCTCGTGTCCATTCTAATCGCATCCTTGGGACAGGCCTCGACACAAAAGCCACAAACAATGCACTTGAGTTCGTCGATCTCGAAAAGTACAGGGAATTTCTCTATGGGATCATCCTCGTACTCGCCTGCCTCAATCGAAATGCAGTTGGCCGGGCAAGCGGTGCTACACATGAAGCAAGCAACACAGCGCGGACGCCCATCCTCTCTGAAGGTTAGCCGGTGCATACCACGATAGTCGGACGAAATAGGAGCCCGTTCATCCGGATAATCAATCGTGGTGACCTCGCTCGGCCCTTTTCTGTCGAGGATCTCGTGCTCCGTATCCCGTGGGCTGATCAGATTTCGGGCCCACCTTCCGCCAATCAGTCGAATCCCGCGAACCATCTCTCGAACGTAGGTGCGCTCAAGTAGATCCATCGTTTTTCGCTCGGGCAAATGACGAGTTCTTCCGGGCATTGGCGTTCACTCCAAGCGCAATCAGGTGCTGCAAGAAACCTCTTGTGGGTGGTCGTGTTGAGCGGCGGCCATCATCCCTCTCTTGGGGGAATCAGCCGAAATGATGACCACGATGAGCAGGAAAGCCTGACCCAACCCTATGGCCAGAGCCAGACTCAAGGTGGGATCGAGCACTACCGCCGCCGCGGTCACGACGAGGTTTACCAGAGACAACGGCAGGAGAGCCTTCCAACCAAGATTCATGATCTGATCATAACGAAAACGAGGAAAACTCCACCGAATGACCATCTGCAACCAAACGAAGAACATCATCTTGGCGATAAAAGCAAAAAGCCCGACGAACGCTGCCGCCAATGCCGCCCAGTCCGTGCCCAACCCTACATCAATCGCCAGCCAGGACTGAAGAGCCTCGTGAGAAACCCAGGGGATCGACCATCCACCAAAGAACAACACTACAATCAGTGCCGACAAAGCAACGATTTCGATGAATTCGGCAAACATGAAAAGGCCGAACTTCATCCCAGAGTACTCGACAAAATACCCTATGATCTCGGACTCGGCCTCTGGCAAGTCGAAAGGAGCTCGCTTGACCTCCGCGAAGGCCGCCGCCAGAAATAGAATGAGAGCAAAAGGTTGAAAGAAGATGCCCCAAGCGGGAATCAGCCCTCCCCACATCGTGCCATCCTGGAATGCGGCTATCTCTTCCAACCTTATCGTCTGGAAGACTATGATTACGCCAACGAGAGTCAGGGCCAGGGCGACCTCGTAGCTAATCATCTGTGCGGCGGCACGGAGCGCTCCGAGCATGCCGAAGTTGTTGTTGGCCGACCAACCGGCAAGGGTAGCACCAAAGACCGCGACAGAAGCCACTGCAAAGATGAAAAGAATGCCCATGTCGATTCGGGCGACCTGAAACCGAACCTCCGTACCAAACGCCATTATGTCAGGACCGACTGGCACGACGGCGATCAATGCAAATGCTGGGACGAAGGCCAAGACCGGGGCAAGACTGAAGACTAACCTGGCGGCGCCGGGAGGCACGAAGTCCTCCTTGAAGATCATCTTGAGACCATCGGCCGCAAGGTGGGGAATTCCATAGAACGCCCACTTTTCGTTGCGAAACAAACGAGCCCGGCTGGGACCTACACGGTTCTGCATTCTAGCGGACCACTTTCGCTCGGCGACAATCAGCAAAGTGGCCGTCATCATGACCAAGATGAAAGCAACTCCAACGATGTTCAGAAGCCCTACCCACTCGGTGCCACCGATACCAAGCAGATGCGCAAGACCGAATACAATAGTCAGAATCAATCCCGCCGCCGCACCGAAAACTACTCCGACAAGTACAACGGCTCGAGCTAAACGCAGGGGCGAAAGCCTCGAGCGCCGGCCAGAACCCTCGCCGCCAACAGCTCGCCGACTCTGAAGCGTTTCCTCTTGCAGGCCACCTATCTCGGAAGCTGGAGGATTCACCGCCGCCATCTTGATACTCCCCGCTCTATCTTTGTGAGAATCGGGCTGCCTCGCTCATCCTCTTCCCCGATACCAGACAGCAGCACCCCTTCAAGGCTCACGGAATCCCAGGGCACCTCGTGAAGAATAGCGGACCGCTTCGCAAGCTCAGTGTAGACGTCTCTCGCCTTTTCGTAGGCAATCGTCTCCCCCATCTGTCGCGCCACCTCACCAAGCCAGCCCCAATGAGGCAAGGCCTCGCCGCGGGGCTCGAAGGCCTTCTGGAAGCGCTGCAGTCTGCCGGAGAGGTTCACGAACGAACCTTCGGATTCGGCATGAGTCGCCGCTGGAAGCACTACATCGGCGGTTCTTACAAGCTCGCCTTGATCGGTCGCCTGAAGAACGAAGTACTCCAGCGAAGAAAACAGCTCGGCGGCCAAGCTCTCGACCGTGGGGACATCCTCGCCGACTCCGTACACGACGGTAACCTCGCCCGAGTCCACCTCCTCGAGGAGATCATCGAAATGCAGTACTTCCAGGCCAAATGCCCGAGCGGCAAGTATCACACCAAGTCTGTTTGGGTTGCGATCTTCGCGAAGAAGCAGGTCATCTCCCTCTTCCTCCTCACGGCCGCCTATGTAGATCCTGTCTCCTCCCATTACCTTTGAGGTGAAGTAAG
>SKWY01000140.1 GCA_007128675.1 Deltaproteobacteria bacterium
CAACAGCAAAGACGCCCGACGAGGGCAACCGCCAAGAGCCGTGGCTCCGGAGCGGAGCTGGCATTCGAAAGGAAAGGATTGTCTTGCTCGTTCTCGCGTTGTTGACGGCATCCATCGCCTGTGATGACTGCGTGATACATGGGCGCGATAGCTGGACCGAGCCGATGCCCAAGGTTCGGTACCTGGTCCGTACCACGAGACAACCCTTGAGGGTTCACGCCGTGCTAATAGATCTTTGTGCGAGCGGAGTTTCTGCCCGCGCCACGGGACCAGATGAGGGACCTACAACCGTCTCATCCTTCGCCGAGAAGGTGGGAGCGGATGTCGCCATAAACGGGGACTTCTTCGGAGAGGGCTATCGCCCCCTCGGGCTTGCGGTTGGCGAAGGCACGCATTGGCCTGGCACACGCGATCGCAGCACTCACGGTCTCATAGGCTTCGGAGATAAACGCACCTGGATGCCACTACCTCCGGATCGTGTCACTGAGCTCCCCCCCGATATTGTCGAGGCGATCGGGGGCAGGCCGGCGCTGGTGAAGGATGGCGAGCTAGTGGCCCCATCCGACAGCGGCCTATGCAGCACTCGGCACCCGAGAACGGCCATTGGTCTCAACAAAGACGGAAGCTCCTTGATACTTGTCGTCGTCGACGGGAGATCCGCCTTGAGCACGGGGATGAGCTGCGAGGAACTCGCCCTCCTCATGCAAGAGCTCGGAGCCGAGAACGCCTTGAACCTCGATGGTGGGGGCTCCTCGGCGCTATGGATTCGAGGACGAGGAGTCGTCAACCGGCCTTCCGATGGCTTCGAGAGGCCCGTCGCCAACCACCTGGCAATAAGAACACGAGGAGAAGGCAAGGCCGCCCACTGCCCAAGACAAAAGGCCGATCAAGGGGAGCAGGAGACCCTGGACGATGTCGAGACTACGGCGGCAAAAGAGGCCACTCGCGGCTTCGAAGAAGAACCTGGAGCGCCCGCTGTCACCAAGGCGGCCTCTGAATGAGCGCTTGGCCCCTTGTTAGGGAGGGGAAGAGACAGGAGGAGAGGCACCGAAAAGCTCGCCGTCCGGCCCAGTGGAAAGCGGGCCCGACTCGATGCTCGCCTCGAGGAAGCGGAGGGTCTCCACGGCCGCCACGGATCCGTCGCTTGCGTCAGCGGTTTGAAGCTTGGTCGGTTTGGAGCTTGCCTTCCTGGCAAGTCGTCTTGCGACATCGGCCTCCGTCCCAACAACGGCGATCGCCAGCCGGTCGACGCCGAGCCTCCCAAAAAGCGCAACGGGAAAGGAGCCCTGTAAATTTCGCGTCAACCCCGCAAGGTCGCCACTTTCACATTCGATCACGACGAGGGACACCTTGGCATCGAGATCCTCGGGGTACTCGGCTGCCCGGTCGGACAGGTGTCTCAAGGCCTCATGGAAGCCATCCCTACCCAAGATACCTAGATCGAGATCGACGGCATCGAGATGTCTGAAGCTGGAGATTGGCTCGGAAGGATATGCCGTTCTTTCTCGCCACTCGATCGCTCCCATCACGACCGACGCAAACGTGCCAAGCAGCTCCAGCTCGATCCATGAGAAATCTCGCGGGCGATGGTCGAGCAGACACACACTCCCCAGTGGCTCACCAGTTCTGCTAGTAAGCGGGACGGCTGCATAGAACCTGATACCCATCTCCCTTGCTTCACTATCCTTGAAAAAGGGGTTCTCCTCGGCATCGTGAACCACTATGGCCGCACGGCTGTAGATTGCGTGACTACAGACGGATGAACGACGATCGGCAACGCGGCCGGGCGCTCCCTGCAGCCCGCAGCCGGCGGGCCAAAAATCGTGATCGGCGGTAACCAGGGAAACCAGGCACGCCCTCACATCGAAGATTCTCGCCGCCCTCTCGGTCAGATCCTGCAGGACGGGATCGGGTGGGCTTCCCACTCCTCCAATCAGATCGAGGGTGGCCTTGGTGGTGGCACTGCGTATCGATTCTCTTCTTTCCATCTCCTGACCGAGGTCGACTCGTTCCTCCTCCTCGGCGGCGACCACGCCCCTCATCTGCCCGTTCATCAGCCCCCTGAGGCGCCCCACCAGCTTTGTACTATATGGCTTTCTCAAGGCGTCATCGGCCCCCAGCTCCCTAGCCTTGGGCAGATATCCTCGCAGCGCCGACACGGCCACAACCAAGGGGCGGGGCCCGTCCCTCTCCCGCAAAGCCTTGAGGACCTCGAACCCGTCCATGCCCGGCATCACCAGGTCCAGGACCATGGCGCTCGGCCGGACTACATCGGTCAGGGTAAGAGCCTGCTCCCCATCCTGAGCCGTAATTACCACGTACCCTTCCCTCTCGAGCATCTTCCTCGCCAGAAAAGCTTGATCGCTGTCGTCCTCGGCCAAGAGGACGACTTTTCGCTCATTCAGATCGGCCATCCCATTACCTCGCCAAGGGGAGTCGATTAGAGCACATCAGCCCTTGGCCTCCCAAGATGCCGGCATCCTTTGCACAAATACACGATTTGAGCGCCCCACCCATCCCGCAAGATAGGACTTACCCTTTCTGCGATGCTCCCCCATCGGGCACCTATGGTGACCCGATTCTTCTGGGACGTATCCGTGGCCGGACTTACCTCGGTCGATCGGGTAGGGGAGCGACCTTTGGCAGGCTAACCGTAACCCTCGTCCCGCCTCCTTGTCGCGAGTCCACGGACACATCGCCTCCGTGCAGAGTAACCAGGCTATGAACTATGGACATGCCAAGACCAGTTCCGCCCGGCTTCGTGCTGTAGAAAGGTTCGAAAATGCGAGGAAGGTCCTCTTCGGGTATTCCAGGTCCGTCGTCGGATACCTGTACGAGAAAGCCCTCGGCCCAAGGCTCGACTCCTACCTCGACGCGTCCGTCCTTTCCAGATGCCTCGACGGCGTTTCGGATGAGGTTCAAGACCACTTGACGCAGCTTCTCCGCGTCGCCCTCCACTAGCGCGGGAGCCGAGGGCAGACGGGCCGTAATACGAGCGCCCTTCTCCATTGCCGCCGGGGCCTCCAGCTCCACGACCGCCCTAGCCAGATCCGCCACATCCACCCGTGAGCGGACCAGCCCGGTGGGCCGCGCAAACTGAAGGAACTCCCCAACCAGCCGGGAGAGGCGACCGAGCTCGGCTTGCACCAACGAAACGGGCTCCTTGAGGTTCGAGCCCGCCTCGGCCGCGTCGAGCCTTCTGTTGAGGAGCCTTAGCTGGAGCCCGGCAGCATTCAGAGGATTCCGGATCTCATGGGCAAGCCCCGCTGATAGCGTACCGACGGCGGCGAGCTTCTCGGTCAAACGAGCTCGACGTTCGAGCTCCCTCGTATCGCTCATGTCGAGACCGGAGAGATAGACTCGAGCCCTTCCATCTTCGTCACGGATAGCTCCGGCGCGCCACCTGACCCATCTGGTATCGACTGGCCGAGTCGAGCCTCTTTCGGACACACGGCTCTGGAGGACCATTGGAGCGCCGCTCACTACCAGCCTCTCGAAGCTTTGGGCCGCCAACTCCCTCTCATCCTCGTCTACGAACAGGTCCAACCATCGGGCGCCTTCCAAGTCCGAGATCGCCTTGCGCGCCGCCTCCGCGGCCGCTTGATTCGCTTGCAAGATCTTGCCTTCCTCATCCAACACCAACAGGAGAGCATGAACGGTATTCACCAGCGCGCCAAGGCCCGCCTCACTGCGCTCGAGCGCTTGCTCGAGGGCCTCCGAGTCACGCGTGGACCTGACCTGCCGCACGGCCCTAAACACATCGGCCACCAGCATCACCGGATCGAGGGGCTTGACGGCATATGCATATGCCCCCCGCGATAAAGCCTCCATGGCTTCATGGAGCGAGGCATTCCCCGCAAGAAGAACGACCTCGGCTCCTCCACCTCGCCTTTGGAGTTCGGTTAGAAGCCCTGCACCAGCCCCGTCCGGCAACAAAGTGTCGACCAACGCAACATCGAAGGCCTCCCTGGCGGCGAGTTCGAGCAGCTCCTTACAGGTGGCCGCTACTAGCACTCGCGCCCCTTCGGCCTCGAGAATATCGGCTATGTTCTCGGCAAGCTCCGCGTTGTCATCAGCCACGATTACCGTGGCGCCAGCGAGGTTCATTGTGGTGCTCCCTAGCAACCTTGGGCCAATGTCCGGCCTTCACTACCATGACTTCGCCCAAGCTGCACCTCGGAGCGCGCAGGTAATGCGCAAATTGCGCCCGGGCCGGTAGACTACGAACCCCAAAAGAGCCAGTATGTTCTTCCACCGTCTTGCTAGAGATCGTTTCGAAGCAAGGAAGGCCTAAGCAAAATTTGCACCCCTCCCCATTCCACCGTGCCCCGGACCTTTCCATGACCTCATACCCACCCCCCAATGCCTCGACTCGACACGTCGCGGAGGAATCAAGACGCGCCTTACAGCCAGAGCATGTTCGGGTAATGGTCGTCGAGGACGAGAACAATGCCCGAAACGCCTTGGTAGACCTCTTGGCTTCCGATGGCTACGAAGCAGTGGGCGTGGAGTCGGCCGAGGAGAGCCTCGCAAAGATGGAGAGCTTCCCGGCCGACGTCTGGCTGATAGACCTGAAGCTGCCGGGAATGAACGGCTTCGACCTGATAGGCAAAGTCAAGGAGGAGATTCCGGAGGCGGTTTGTCTTGTCATGACGGCCTTCTCGACCGTGGAGTCCGCGGTCGAAGCCATGCGCAGGGGAGCCGAGGACTTTCTGGTCAAACCCCTGAACCCCGATGAGCTCGACCTAGTTCTTGGACGAGAGCTGCGCCACAGGGCCGTTGCCCTAGAGGCCAAGCACCTGCGCGAGCAGGTGGGGACCGGAGAGGTTCTGTCCGGGCTGGTCGGAGCGAGCCAGGAGATGAGAGAGC
>SKWY01000388.1 GCA_007128675.1 Deltaproteobacteria bacterium
CGGCCAGCAGGCCGCCGAGGTTGGCTGCTGTCATCACCAAGAGGGCCATGAGTGCAGGCATGGAGAAGAATGTCCCTGCAACGATGGGGAAGGCTGCAATTGTCAGGGCGGGGAACAACCTTGCCCGCATCATGCCCAGGGTTGTCCTCACTGCGAGAACTGTGCTTGTCCCGACGGCGAGTGCAATTGCGAGGAGGGCAGGTGCAAGTGCGGCCAGCACCAAAAGGGCTGCAAGGGTTGCCCCCACCACGCCAAGGAGCGTGCCCATAGGCACCATGAGGGCTGTCGGCACTAAATGAGTAAGCTACGTCTCTTCTCTCGCGCCTAGCACGCGCAACATGGCGCGAGAGAAGGCGGGCAGGTCGGATGGCCTGCGCGAGGTGACGAGGTTTCCATCCACGACGACCTCGGCGTCGACGTACTCGGCTCCGGCGTTGATGACGTCGTCACGGATGGCCTCGAAGGATGTCATCTTCTTACCGCGAAGTATGCCGGCGGAGATGAGGACCCATGGTCCGTGGCAGATAGTTGCCACCATGGCTTCGTTGGCGTGAACGGCGCGAACGAGATCCAGAAGACCTTCGTGGCGTCGCATCCTGTCCGGTGCCCATCCTCCAGGAATGACAAGCCCCGCAAGGTTTCCCGCGTCGAGATCTTCCACGCTGGCATCGGCAAGGGCTGGGTATCCGTGCTTTCCGTGATACTCGGCTTCGCCCATGCCGACAAGCGGCGTTTCGAAGCCCGCTTCCTCGAGGCGATATTTGGGGTACCAGACCTCCAGATCCTCATAATCAGGGCCGATGAGAACGGGAACGGTCTTTGCCATGGCTTGCCTCCTCACTTCCTGGTCCTTGAAGAGAATCACAAGAAGGACACAGTAGATTTTAGCGAGTCAGCCCGCAAGGGCATGTCTTGCTTCCACGCGAAGAGAATCCTTGGCAGCTCGACCTCGGAGTCGTTACCGGCGCGACTACACGCTCCTTGACGGGAGCGCCATACTAACTAGAGACTCGACTATCTGGGAAAGTTCTCCAGATGCTCCATTAGCTGCCTTCCCCACTGAGTAGGTTCGAGGGCCATGTCTACTCCGCAGCCCCCGCCGCTATTCTCCATGAGGAGGTTTGGTGGGCAGCGCTGATGGAAGGTCCAGGCGAGAAAGGGGATCTGTAGAGCCTCTGCTCGCTCCATCAGGGCGGCGGTATCCTCGAGGGTCATGCTGCTGGCTTGGTACGGTCCAAACTCCCCTATGATCACTGGGAGCGTCCTTGAAGGTTCTTCGAACAGGGCCTGAAAGTCTCTCGATGAGTTGTAGACGTGAGTCTCGTAGACGATGTTTACGCCTCCGCCGGCTTCGATTGGGTTGTCGACGTAGTAATCGAGCCAACGGGCCCATCCCCGTGTTCCCTGGACCGCGATGATTCTCGGCTCCAGGCCGAGGCCTTGTTCGACTGAACGTACTCTCGCAACGGTATCGTTCATGGCGCTCCACACCTGGTAATCGAGCGCGCCGTCGTAGTTTGCCTGCGGCTCGTTCACTAGACCGAACATCACATGAGGTCGATCCTGGAGCGCGATCGTGAGTATCTCCCAGGTATCTGCGGTTTCGGGGGAAGGCCAGCCGAGGGAGGTGAACGTGGGGTCGTGCCATAGGGAGAGAAGCACGTACACGTCTTGTTTCGTGCCGATGTGATCGATGATTGCCACGATATCGTCCAGGTAGTCGCCATCCATTGTGATGGGATCGCTGTTCGGACCGCCGCGGCCGTAGCTCTCCATGTTCAGGCGCAAGAAGTTGGCCCCCCAGACATCCACCGCCTCATCGATGCGCCTGTTCACCTCCGCCACGTTTGGTGGCTGACTCGTACACGCATTGCAGCTGCGGGTGTCGTGAATGTTCATTCCGCGACCGATCCAGACCGAGCCATCTTCCATGACGATTCGGTTGTCGAGGACGCGAAGCGGTTGAGTTCGAATAGGCAAAGGAGGCGGAGGCTTCTCGAAACGTGGCGACTGGATCGAGCCGGCTTCAGCCGGAAGATCGCAGGTCGAGGCCAGTATGAAGGGGAAGGCCGCACAGGACAGGAGAGGGACGACAAAGCGTCGCCAAGAGTGCCTCTCGATACTCTTGGGGCCGGGCGCCGCTGCCGCCGAGGGTCTTTTAGTGGAGTGCTGACGGGCTCTTGTTCCGGGATTATTGTCGCTCACGGCCGTGGACCCTACTTCTCTGCCCACAGCCGTGTCGATTGGGGATTAGCCAGCTGCCTGTTCGCGCTCGCGGACCGGATCCCAGAGCCCTGATCCTTGGTGTGGGCAAAGGAGCAAAGGGAGCAGCTAGCTTGCCGCTGGAAACGCCTCGAGTAGGATCTGCGCGCCTATTCGAGGCTCCTTCGTCGCCGCAGGCCTAGAAGAGCGAAAAGAATAGATAGAGCGACGGGAAAAGATGGCGTCCCTCGAGAGGGATGAGATGCGGCCGCGCAAGAAAGCCCGAAGAGGCCTCCAGGCTCCTCTTCGAAATGGGCAATGAGCATCAAATCGCCGGCAATACTCGTGTCCGTGCGGGAAGGGGTCTCTTTGCCGTCGCTCCAGGCTAGGAAGATGTGGCCTTCATCTGGAACAGCGGTGACGGACAAAGCATCGCTGCCATGCGCGACCAATTGAGTCGCTTCACCATCTATTCGGCCGTTGGCTTCGGCCATATACGAGACGGAATAAATATTAATCGAAAAGCTAGCCGTAACCGAGATGTCTTCCGTGACGTTGGTATCCACCCTTCTCGCCGTCTCGACGCCGTCGCACCAAGAGACGAAGTGATGGCCTTCGTCGGGAACGGCCGTCACCGGTGAGGTGCTTCCGCCCTCTGGCAAGGATTGCATGGCCTGTCCGATAAGACTGCCATTGTCCCCAGCCGCGTAGGCAACAGTATAGGCGCTGGGAGCGAAGCTCACATCTACCTCGCAATCACTCGTGATTGGGCCGGTGGTGTAGATCTCGCCGTCGAAGTAACCGTCGCAGCCACTTATCGTATCGACCGCGAACCCTTCGTCGAAAGTGATCTCGAACTGGAACTCCTCACCCCATTCGGCGACTACGCTCTCCGGCTGAATCGAGCCCCCTTCGCCAGCTCTCGTGGAGAGCGCGAAGTAGAGAGGACGATAGTTGGATACCACCAGCTTGGTCTCGCGCAGGGTCCGGGCATTGTCGGCATGCTCCTCGTGACCGGTGGGGGCACCCTGGAACACGATCGATGGGTCGGAGAAGAAAGGGGCATCGATGCCATCCTCCCCGTCCAGGAACTGTGCCCCAGAGGAGTAGGTCATAACAGAGACGTATCGATTCCCGTCGCCTCCCAGCCAGCGCCAACCCGCCGAGTACCTCCTCGAGTAGTCGGTGGTCCAGTGCGAGCCGGTCCAAACTCGCCAGTTGGTGGGCCCAGGAGCCGTCAGCTGCTCCTTGTGATGATGAGCGCCCATATTGTGGCCAAGCTCGTGGATGAAGGAGTAAGTGCTATGAGCCTGGCGCACTCTTGTCACGCTAAAGCCGAATTCAGGGCGGCCCTGGGCGTGGGTCAGGTGCCAAGCAACTCCACCATAGTCATTCAAATCCGCAAGCATTGCCACAAGGTCGGCGCGATGAACGTTGCGCCAATGGTGAACCTCGTCCATGTAGGAATCGAAGGTATCACCGTCCTCGGGCTTTTCTTCGTCTTCCAGCGTCAGCCGAATCAGGTCGGTATGCGCGCATCCACTTTCCGTGTAGTCGACCTGCCGAGAAGCGGTCAGATTCAGATGCGCATCGATGTCGCTGTTATCCAGTACTTGCTGTGACATCTGGAGCGTCTGGTTGATGAGATGGTCGATGCTCGTTGAGTTGTCATCGGCCCACTCGCGGGCAGCCTCGGTGTACACGATGAGGAGATCGAGCGTTATGCCCTGCGATGAATCGGTGAGCTTCGGGTGTGGCGGGACGAAGGATGTCGGGCGTACGGGGCTGGGGCTTGGCGTATCGAGTGGGGGAGAGCTAGCCAGAAAGTCCTTTTGACGCCGGTCGATATCCAAGAGAACATGACCGGGCCCTTCACCGAGGTGTACGATCTGAAGCTCCTGGTCAAGCTGTGGGACGCGGATTCGGCCAAGGACTCGTCCCTGCCCAATTGACAGCACCAGATAACCCGAGGATGTGCCGCGAGCTTGTCCCCGTATGGCTCTGATGCCGTTTATGTCGGTAGAGACGCTCTTCACCGTAATCACCACCGATTGATCCGTGAAGAGGTCTAGAAAGAGTCTGTCGCCCCTACTAACCTGGCCGGGCTCCATGACGCGAGAGTCGATGGTAACCTTCCGAAAACGGCTTGCCGTATGCAGCACAGTCGAGGGCTGCCCAATTTCCGGCAAAGGCGGAGGGCTCCATTCGTCCGAGCCTTGCGAAGTGTCCTTATCGAAAAGAGGGATGAAGCTGTCGTCCGGAAAGCTCTTCGCGGTCCACGCGACAGTCGTTGGCGTAAGCAGGGCAACAGTGATGAATAGGGCGCCGAGTATGAACAGGTGCCGGCTGTTCACGTTAGTAGTCTCGTGCATTCGCGGTGTCCCGATTCGGTGTATGGTTGCCGCCTAGGTCCGCCTCGAAGCTAGTGGCTTCGAGCGGGGGCCATCGCTTTGTCCGTCAAGGATCGATTACCTCGACGTCTATCCGCGCTTCGACGTCGGCTATGTCGGTGAAAGCTACGGTGAAGGTACATGTGCCCACCTCGAGAGGGTCGATACGCACCCAGCCCTCTTCGTTGGCCAAGGCAGGAGCAACCGGTTCTCCAACAACGAACGCCGAGCATATCTCTGGGGTTTCCGATTCAACCGTGA
>SKWY01000438.1 GCA_007128675.1 Deltaproteobacteria bacterium
CGATGGTGGCCTCACTACAGGAGACGTCATGACGCGAATCGACAGGTGGTTCTCCTTGGCGGGCTCCAACGTCAGTTTCAAGGGCACGGTCGGCATGGATGATCCCCTTCCTGGTAGCAGTCTCCCTCACCCCGATCATGCCGCGGTCTGGGATGCGCTTCTTGCCTCGAACCATGACGACGTTCGAGGGTACTACGTAAGCCACCATCTAACCGGCGCGGGGAGCCCGACCTGGGAGAGAACGTTGGCGGAGGATGTATGCGATCGAAAACGGGCGGCCTTGGACGAGTTCAAGGTCTGGAGGCCGGGGGAGGGGCGCTACGCCATCGGCTACCATAGTGTGCCAGGCCTGTTCGATTCGGTGAGTAGTAGTTGCCAGGAGTTCGTGCTCCGCGCAGGCGATTAGGTGCGTCAAATGCCCGCACCCTCATGGAGAACAGGACCGCCACAAGCATAGGGACTACGCCGCAAAAGCGGTTGGGTTCGCCAGATGCCCTCAGCCTGATTAACAATGAGGTCGGCGTTAGCCGTAACAAGCCGCCGTGAGCGCTTCAGTTTCTTTCTTTACATGCACAGGTACGATTTCGAAGAAGAGCCCATTGCCCCCTCGAGGACCATTCAGATGCTCAAGGCCATATGCGTTTCGCTGCTCACTTTTTGTTTGCTGGCATCTTGTGCGCCACGTTCCGCTCTTGCTCCCGATGAGGTTCCCCCTCGTCACGAGGAGGAGGTCAGCCGTTGGCGTACCGGCGTGCTGGTCACCTGGAAGGAAGGAGAGCCCATTGGCCGTGAGCGTTTCGAGGACGATGGCGAGCTAGCCAACAGCCTCTTTTCGATCTCGGGCGTAGATGGCCGGGCACGAATATGGCGAGGGACCGGCCTCGTGAGGATAGAGATAGATGACCGGAGGATGGAGCACCATATGGCTGACGATGTGATTGTGCTCGAGAACGGTCATTGGCATGCGTATGCAATCGTGGCCGAGATGTTCAGTGACGCAAGTGACGAGCGAGAGGTCACGGTCATCGTCCCGAGCCAGGATGCTTCCCTGAAGGCCTTCGTTTCGGTCGAGCCTCACGAGGAGGGGGAAAAAGCGGTGGTTTTGCGCTTTCCCGGCATGAAGATCGAGGCGAGAGTTGCAAAGGATGGGACCGTCTTGGAAGCTCGCGTCCCGTCGGAGGGTATAAGGACGCGCCCCGAAGCGGCGGGGCCTCCGCCTGAGCCCGAAGAACCAGCAGAGCCAGAGGTGGCGCCTGAGCCCGAAGAACCAGCAGAGCCAGAGGTGGCGCCTGAGCCCGAGGAGGCAGAGGAGCCAGAGGTAGCGACTGAGCCCGAGGAGCCAGGGGAAGCGCCTGAGCCCGAGGAGGCAGAGGAGCCCGAGGAGGCAGACGAGCCAGAGGAGGCAGACGAGCCAGAGGAGGCAGACGAGCCAGAGGAAGCGCCACAGCCCGAGGAGTCCACGGAGGAGGCGCAGAGGGACGGGGATGAAGCAGCTCTAGGGCGCCAATCGGCTTGGGACCGGCGCCAGCAGGGCTGACGGCGAACGATGACCTAGGTCCAGCAGGGCTTGTCTGCCCCATGGGAACCGCTTTGCATGATATGCGTCGCTAGCCTATTTGAATCTCGCCAAGGGATACTCTTTTCGGGGGAGTCTTCGTTGGCCGACCTTCAAAGAGTAGAGACCGATAATCCTAGTCATATTCCAGATGAAAACAGACACTCCCATACTCGAGTTCATTTTCCGAAACTACAAGAACTTCAACGCGAGAGCCACGCGTGAAGCGCTGCTGGCCTACATTCGGCATATGGAAAGCGGCGGGAAGATGTTTTGGTCCCTTGCCGGCGCGATGTCCTCCGCACAGCTTGGTATCACGCTCGCGCCGGCCATAAGAGAAGGATTGATCTCCGGGCTATCCGTGACAGGCGCCAACCTGGAGGAGTCCTTGTTTCGACTCGTCGCCCATCACGGTTACAAGGATTTTCCAGATTATCGATACTTCAGCAAGGAGGACGACACGCGAGTCCTAGAAGAGCGAATGCGGCGGGTAACCGATACCAGCATTCCCGAAGATGAAGCGTTTCGTGCAGTCGAAGAGATAGTCGTTCCCATGTGGAAAAGGGCCGAGCAAAACCAGGAACGCCGCTTCTGGCATGAATACTTCTATGAACTCGTTCAAACGATCAGCCCGAAGATATTCCAGGGTGATCCCGAGCAGTGCTGGCTTTTGGCGGCGGCCGAGAAGAACCTACCTTTGGTCGTGCCGGGCTACGAGGACTCGACCTTCGGGAATATCTTTGCCTCATATGTAGCGGCCAAGGAGTGCGACGCATCGATAGTCAAATCGGGCATCGAGTACATGGTGTGGTTCTACGACAGGTACCGTTCTCTTTCGGAAGGCGCCGGTGTCGGCTTCTTCCAGATCGGCGGGGGCATTGCCGGGGACTTTCCGATATGCGTCGTGCCTTCGATCAAGCACGATCTAGGTGAAGACGTGAGGCCTTGGGCATACTTCTGCCAGATCTCCGATTCGACGACGTCCTATGGCTCCTACTCCGGTGCGACCCCGAACGAAAAGATCACATGGGACAAGCTGACCAAGGACACGCCTATGTTCATCATTGAGTCGGATGCGACCATCGTTGCTCCCTTGATCCTGGAGGCGTTACTTGAGCATCGAAGAAGCCCCGACGGCGCGAGGAAGACGATGGAAAGGCTCGCTGCCGCCGGCTAGGTATCGCTTTCCTTCAGGCCTCGACGTGGTAAAGAGACGAGATGGCGAACAAAGAGGAAGACAACGTGGTAAGGCTCGAAGGTGATCTCGGAAGAGTCCTCTTGATCGACTCCCATGCACCCTCCCTGCAACGAGGAGCCAGTGTTCTAGGTGAAGCAGGCTTCGATGTAGTGACGGCTTCGTCGCACGAAGAGGTCGTTGATGCCGACGCCTTGGATGTGATCGTACTTGCGGACTCGGAGTCCGCCGAACGCACCCAAACCGTGGCGGCCATTCGAGAGGTGGTCGATGAGCCCGACGTGCCTCTCGTGCTTCTTCTAGGCAAGGGCACGACAAGGGGACCAAGCAAGGCGCGAGCCGCCCTTGCCGATGCGGCACTCGTGAGGCCCGTCTCGGGGCCATCTCTCGTGGCTATCGTTACTGCTTTCAGCCAGGTCAGGCAGCTTAGAAAGCGCCTGGTGCAGAGGGAGCGGCAGCTGGAGCAGGCGATGCGGGAGGGAGGCCGCGTCGATCCGCGTACGGGGTTTTACACTCTTGATAGCTTCAAGCCCATTTTGGCCGCCGAGGTGAAACGCGCTAGGCGATACAAGTATCCCTTCTCGATCGCCATCGCGGCGATGGATGAGCTGGCCGACGTGAAGAATCGCTGGGGCTCGGAGCTGGCGGACGTGTTGGAGGGAGGGCTTCGTCTCGCCGTCTCAAGATGCCTGCGGGATCTGGATCTTCCCGTTGCCTACGGGAGCGGGCAGGTTCTCATCGTGATGCCTCATACCCCGCGCCGCGGGGCGAGGGTAGTGACCGATCGCATGAGAAAGAGCATTTCGAGCCAGCGAATGAATGGACCCAACGGGAAGATCGGCACCACGGTGAGCATCGGGATAGCTTCCTACGAAGGTGAGGGAGATGTCTCGTTCGGTGGCTTGGCACAGGAAGCGGCCGCCGCATTGAAGATCGCCGTGGAGCGCGGAGGCAATCGTGTGGCTGAGCTGCCGGTCACGCGAAGAAGAAACAGCCGCACATCCTAATGGATGGATGAATCCCCGTTATCGCCTCGGATGCTTCTGTCCGGCTCTCAACTGTAGACGCAGGGGAAGCCGCGAGCCTCGACCATGGGCCTTGCAACTTGGTTTGAAGCACCTATTAGTGCGAAAGCTCGTCAACCAAAAGCAAGTGACCAACAGGGGCAAGGTTAGGGCGAAAAGAGGCCGGCTGGATGATGCCGTGCAGTCACATCCTGCCTGACCGGTCGTCGTATGGGGCTCTCCCGGACCCGGCGCATCCCCTCCGTTGCCGTCATCCTCGCCGTTGCCGTCATCCTCGCCGTTGCCGTCATCCTCGCCGTTGCCGTCGTCCTCGCCGTTGCCGTCGTCCCCGCCGTTGCCGTCGTCCTCGCCGTTGCCGTCGTCCTCGCCGTTGCCGTCGTCCCCGCCGTTGCCGTCGTCCCCGCCGTTGCTGTCGTCCTCGCCGTTGCCGTCGTCTCCATTCGACGTAAGCGGTCGAGGGCCAGCGAGCTGGATAGTCGTGTAGTAGCGCGCATCTTGCCAGTCGGATTCTTCCGAAAGAGGAGGGCCGGAAATGGCCGCGCCGAAACCGCTGCCGGTCGCCAACCAGCACCTTACGCCAGCGCTGGCACGGGCGCAGAGATCGGCTCTGCCGTTACCGCTCAAGTCGGCGAGACGCATCGTGCGGAAGAAACGCTCCCAATGCCAGCCAACCTCGTCGGAAAGCTCTGGCCCAGAGATCTGCTGGGTATGTCCATCTCCTCGCCAGAGCCAGCAGCGGACTCCCGCGGCCGCTCTCGCGCAGACATCAACCTTGCCGTCACCATCGACGTCCGCCATCCGGATCGTGGAGTAGTAACGATAGCGCCGCCAGCCCGATGAGTCCGCCAGCGGTGGCCCCTGCATGGCCGGTCCGAACCCATCCCCCGTGGAAAGATGACATCGGAACCCGCTGGCGCCCCTGGCACAGATGTCAGCCCTTCCATCACCATCGATATCGACAAGGCGGATCGTGCTCCAGTACGCGACATGATCCCATCCTGCTTCATTCGTCCAAGCGGGGCCGCTGATCTGCTGGTCGAAGCCCTGTCCATCGGAAAGCCAG
>SKWY01000103.1 GCA_007128675.1 Deltaproteobacteria bacterium
CACGCGCACGACCCCGTCGGTGGTCGCCTTCACCAAGGAGGAAGAGGTCCTAGTCGGTCAGGTCGCCAAGCGGCAGGCCATCACCAACCCCGAGCGCACGGTCTACTCGATCAAGCGCTTCATGGGGCGCAAGTACGCCGAGATTCCCGAGGAGATCGAGATCGTTCCCTATGAGGTGCTCAAGGATCCCAAGGGAGATGCTCACGTAAAGATCGGGGACAAGAGCCTTTCTCCTCCCGAGATCAGCGCCAAGACCATACAGAAGCTGAAGAAGGCGGCTGAGAACTACTTGGGTGAGAAAGTCACCGAGGCGGTAATCACGGTTCCCGCATACTTCAACGACTCCCAGCGCCAAGCAACGAAGGACGCTGGAAAGATCGCCGGCCTAGAGGTCAAGCGGATCGTGAACGAGCCTACGGCGGCCGCCCTCGCTTACGGCCTCGACAAGAAGAAGGACGAGCTGATAGCGGTTTTCGACTTCGGCGGAGGTACCTTCGATATCTCGATCCTCGAGGTGGGAGAGAACGTCGTCGAGGTTGTTTCGACCAATGGAGACACCCACCTTGGTGGTGACAACATAGATCAGAGAATCATCGACTACTTGGTCTCGGAGTTCAAAAAGGATCAGGGAATCGACGTTTCCGGCGACAAGATGGTGATCCAACGCCTCAAAGAGGCGGCCGAGAAGGCCAAGATCGAGCTGTCGGCGGTTATAGAGACCGAGATCAATCTGCCTTTCCTCACCGCGGATCAAACGGGTCCCAAGCATATGCAGATCAAGCTTTCTCGAGGAAAGTTCGAGGCGCTTTGCGAAGATCTTTTCAAGCGATCCCTAGAACCGTGCAAACGGGCCCTAGAGGACGCCAACAAGAAGCCTCAAGACATCGACGAGGTCGTCCTTGTCGGTGGGACCACCAGGATTCCCAAGATTCAGCAGCTCGTGAAGGAGTTCTTCGGGAAAGAGCCCCACAGAGGCGTGAACCCCGACGAGGTGGTCGCGCTCGGTGCCGCCGTCCAAGCCGGCGTGTTGGGAGGCGATGTAAAGGACATCCTCCTATTGGACGTAACGCCTCTTTCCCTCGGCATCGAAACGCTCGGTGGCGTAATGACCAAGCTCATCGAGCGCAATACGACGATTCCCACCCGCAAGACCGAGACCTTCTCCACCGCGGCCGATAACCAGACCAGTGTCGAGGTGCACGTTCTTCAAGGCGAACGCCCCATGGCTCGAGACAATCGCACTCTGGGTCGGTTCCACCTCGAAGGTATCCCCGCCGCCCCGCGAGGCATGCCACAGATCGAAGTCACCTTCGATATAGACGCCAACGGAATCTTGCACGTGTCCGCCAAGGACAAGGCCACGAGCAAGGAGCAGAAGATCACGATCACCGCCAGCTCTGGCCTTTCCGAGGACGAGATCCAGAAGGCCGTCAAGGATGCCGAGGAGCACGAGTCCGAGGACAAGCGCAAGCAAGAAGAGATCGAGGTCCGCAACCAGGCCGACACCTTGGCCTACACGACCGAGAAGACTCTAGCCGACAACAAGGACAAGATCCCCGAGAACATTCGCTCCGACATCGAAGCCAAGGTTGCCGACGTGAAGAAGGCACTGGAGGGCCAGGATGTCGACGCAATGCGAGCTTCCATGGAGGCATTGACCTCGGCGTCTCATAAGATGGCTGAGGAGCTTTACAAGGCCGCGGCGGAGAGCGCTGCTCCGGGAGGAGCCGAAGCCGGTGGGGCACAAGGCCCAGAGCAAGCTGAAGCAGAGGCGTCTGGGTCCACTGAAGGCGATGTGGTGGATGCGGAGTTCGAGGAGCAGAAGGACTAAGGGCTCGTGAAAGGGTGGCTCGACTACACTGGCCGCCTATCCATCCCGCCTAACCGCGTTGCCCGTCGGTTACAAACCGACGGGCATGCGCCCTCCTGACGTCTCGCCGGACACGGGCGTCTTGGTGGCCATGGCTCGTCGACTCGTTCCCACACGGCCCCTGGATGCCAAGGACCTTTAGGAAGCCGCGGCCTCGGCCGCCGCTTTCATTCCAGCTCAACGAGTAGGGACTCTTGTTGGCCCGGCCTGATGACCACCCGTTCCCTCACGCTCTGGCCGCCCTGGCCGATTACCTCGACCTGGTGGATACCTTCGTAGAGATCGAGAGCCGGCCCGGGAAGCGAACCCAAGACACGACCGGCCGAACGGACCTCTCCTCCCGAGCCGAAAGGCCTTAGCACCACCCGCAGCGAACCCTTGGAAAATGAGCGTTCATAGGTGCGAGCCTGCCCGGCCACCACTTGCACGTTGTCCATGACTCTAGCGCCATCGGGCAGGGTGATACGAAGCCTATGATTGCCCGCCGGCAAAGAAAGTCCCCTTCCGCCAACCTCTCTCCATCGACCGCCCCGATGGACCTCGATGCGTGCCTGCGATGGAGAGACCTGCGCCCGTAGAACACCGGTCGCCGGCGCCGTGGGACGATCGGGAGGAGGAGCCGGGTCGTCTTGGGCTGCAGCGTCGGAGCCATGGTCAGCTGGATCCGAAGGCTCCGGTTCAGGGCTTGGCCCATCTTCGAGAGCCCCCTCTTCGGGCTCGGTCTTTACAAGCGACTGGAGCGGGTCGAGGGGATCCTCGAGGCCCTCGGCGCCTTCTGGGGGTAAACGCGTTCCAGAGCCTTCCCCCGACTCGCTTTTTGGGGCGAAGCTGGAGAGATGTGCTGGCACCTCGCCTTCTTGCTCGGTATCGCGATCTCCAAGCAAAAGAATGCCACCACCGAACCCCACCACGAATATCATCAGCCCCGCGGCGCCAAGGAGCAGGCCCCGGCGCCGATGCATGGCCATGGCAAGCCTCGTTGCGCTTCCCGCGGTCTGCTCACCCTCCTGATCCGGCATATCCTTGCCCAATGAGGAACTCGCCCGATGATATTCAGGGCTCGGCGATACACTCGAATCAGCCGGCGCCGGCGATGCGGCTGATGATGGCGTACCCGAGGCCGAGCTCGAATCGCGGGGCAACCTCTCTGCCGAGGTCTGCCCCTGTCCGCGAGAGGTGCCACTGGAGGAAACGGGCGAAAGAAGGCCTTTCGACTGCGAAGTTCCAGTTCCTCGCTGCACCAAGAAGCCCGCCGGACCACCCTCGCGAGCCTCGATATCCAACCGCTCGGCGAACAAATCTCTTATGTAGGCCCGAAGATGCGCGCTGGAAGCAGGCATTCGTTGGCTCAACAAGAAGTCCTCCAGAGCCATCTGAAGCTCTCCCGCGCTCTGTAGTCGATCATTGGGATCGCGCTTCAGCGCGGACATGACTATGGGATCCAGCTCTGGAGGGACTATGGGGTTGAGATCACTTGGAGGCTCCACGTGACATGAAACGACCGCGTGAAGAGTGGCGACCTCTCCTTCCCGCTTGAAGAGTCGCTGGCCAGTAAGAAGCTCGTGCAGGAGTATTCCGAGTGCAAAGACATCCGTGCGGGCGTCGAGAGGCTTTGCAGCGGCCTGCTCGGGGGACATATAGGCGTACTTGCCCTTTAGAACACCGGCGCGAGTCTTGTTGGCTCTGTCGGCGGCTTTTGCAATGCCGAAATCGACCACCTTAACGCCACCCTCGAAGGTGACGATGATGTTCTGCGGCGACACATCGCGATGCACTATGCCAAGCGGACGGCCATCCTCGGTAGAAAGACTGTGAGCATAATGAAGACCCGCCGCGGCATCGGCAATTATTCTGCAAACCAGAGGGACGGGAATCGGTTTTCTCGCTCGTCTCGACTGACGATCCAGGCGCCTTATGTCCTCGCCATGAATGTACTCCATGGCAATGAAGTACGATTCATCCTCCTGTCCTAGGTCGAATACTTGAACGACGTTGGGATGATTCAGCCTCGCCGCCAAACGGGCTTCGTCCAGAAACATGGTGATGAAGTTCTCGTCATCGGCCAAGTGCGCAAGCACCTGCTTGATCACGAGAAGCTTCTCGAAGCCCTCGATACCGGGCTGCCGGGCGAGCCACACCTGCGCCATCCCACCAGAGGCGAGCTTCTTGACGAGCAGGTAGCGCCCGAACTGCGTTGCTTCTGCCATGACCCCTCGATCGTAGATGCCATATGGGCATCTGGTCAACGAAACATACCCTGATAGTCGAAAAAGGTTCTCACCCTAGCGGGGCTTCTCAGCTACCACGTGTGCGTCTCAAAACTACCGGAAGCAGAGTCATGCCCAACAATGCCGTGAGTCCCATCAGGACCAAGAGCATCCTCAAACCGATTCGCTCCTCTGCCGTGGCGTTTCCACGGGCTGATGTCGAGCCCATCTGCGAGGATGCGCGTATGGTCCGCAAGACTTCGATTACAAGGGGACAGTCCTCCGTTCGCGAGATTTCATTTAGATGCCTTGCCACTGCCCTGTCACCTGAAGTCAATAAGGGCGCGAGGCCGCGAACGGCCATCGCACGAACCTCGGAGCTGGAATCGAACAAGGCACCTAGTAGGGCTTCTCTGGCTTTGTCTGCCTCCTCCGACCCGCCTGGGAAGACATGTCTGCCGACGTGCTCCGGCGCCACCACTCTAGAGAGCACCCGGATAGTCATCAAACACGAGGTCGGGTCCGGGTCACAATCGACCAGAACCGACCTCAATCGACGAAGCACCTCAACAGAAAGGGGTCTGGACCGAGCAGTCTCCTCCAAGGAACGGGCAGCATGCTCTCGAAGCTCATCCTGTCCATTGATTAGAGTAGCCACCCATAGCTCGACCAATGCCCTTTGCCTTGCAGTCCCCTTCGGAGGAAGAAAACGCACCTCGTCGGCATAACGCTGCCAGGACTGACGACTCTCCATGCAGC
>SKWY01000179.1 GCA_007128675.1 Deltaproteobacteria bacterium
TAATCTCGCCCTTCAGACGCGCCTTCTCGGCGCCGGCGATCTCGGGCGTCTTCCAGGCATGAACGACTCCGGCTGCTAGTAGAACGATCATCAGCAGCGCGAGAAGTGGGAGCAGAATGCGGCTGTTCTGCTCGATGAAATCGAGCCTGCTCGAGTCGGCCAGAAGCAGCGGAACCTCGAACAGAAAGGTATGGTCGAGTTGCGCACTCACGCAACCAAGGATACCCCAGGTCATTCCTTCCGTCATTCTTTCGTTGAGCTGGCGTGCAACCGATTGGTCCCCGTCAAACTCGAGAGTGCGGGGCCCATTTGATGGCAACGCTGGGCACGACTCCGAGGTGATACTCACGCAGGGTGCGGCCATTGACTGATGCCGTACTTAGCCCCATTTTTCCGTGAATGGGTCGTTTCGTCCGGCCTACCTCAAGCAAGGTCCGCCAATGACATCTGTACCTTCTTGGTGGCTCCCTCGCGAAAGAGCATGGCACCCGCCGCATGAAGCAGATCCTGCATGCCGTCACCGGTCAAGGCGCTTACGGAAACCGACCCAATGCTGACCGAAGGGCCGTTTGGTGCTCGAGCCCCGGGAACGTCGGTCTTGTTGAAGACGAGAAGCCGAGGTCTCTCCAGCAGGTCGAGTTCTCCTAGAATGCCTTCCACGGCCGATATGTGGGCCTGGTTGTTCGGATCACTTGCGTCGACGACTTGAAGCAGCAGATCCGCGTCCTCCAGCTCCTCGAGAGTTGCCTTGAAAGCGGCCTTCAAATCCTTTGGCAAGTCTCGTATGAAGCCTACGGTATCGGTGATCAGCACCTCTCTATCACGAGGGAAGCGTAGCCTCCTGCTGGTGGGGTCCAGAGTGGCGAAGAGCTTGTCCTCCGCGAGCGCTCCCGCGTTGGTGAGAGTGTTGAGAAGGGTGCTCTTGCCGGCGTTCGTGTAGCCAACGATGGAGATTGTCGGCAAGCCGCGGCGATTACGTCTGCTCCGGCGCGTTTTTCGCGCGGTCGAGATGGCTTTCAGGTCCCGCTCAAGTCGAGTGATTCTGTCGCGTACTCTGCGCCGATCGACCTCGAGCTTCGTCTCTCCTGGTCCGCGGGCACCTATGCCTCCGGTGAGCCTCGAGAGAGAGTCGTCTCGAGCCTGCAGCCTGGGCATGGTGTAGCGAAGCTGTGCCAGCTCGACTTGTATCTTTCCCTCGTTGCTTTGAGCGCGCTGAGCGAAGATGTCGAGGATCAGCTGTGTCCTATCGAGGATCTTGACGCTGGTGACCTCTGCGATGGCACGTGCCTGGGATGGGGCGAGGTCCTGATCGAAGATGATGACCTCGACCATGCGCTGCATGGCTCGTAGATTGATGTCGGCGATCTTCCCCCGGCCTACCAGGTACTTTGGATCCGGGCGGCGCCGGCTTTGCACGACCGTATCGGCTACCTCGACTCCCGCCGTGTGGGCGAGCTCGGCCAGCTCCGCCATTCTCGCTTTAGTCTCGAACCTGCTCGTCGTGGACAGACCGACGAGTATTGCCCTTTCACGGCCCTCTACGTCTCGTTCACGGCGGGCAGTAGCGGCGAACTGCTCCTCGATATCCGTGATGTTGGTCAGGGCGGGCCATGTGGAGGCCTGGTGGGCATCACGGGCCTCCTCGATTCTCCAGAGCGCTTGACCTTCGTTCTCCGGTAGTAGGTGGGCCCAGGATGTGAGACCCGGAAGACCATCCTCCCGTGCATGAATGGACGCCACCAGATCAAGTCGAAGGAGCGCTAGGTCGGTGAGATCGTCTCGATCAACCGGTTCTCCCTTCAAGTGCGTGTGAACCAGCCGGAGGCCGCGAAGACGCACCTGCCCAGCGCGAGCTCTACCGATGTCGGGGAGCTCGATTTGATGAGGATCGCCGACGATGACACGCTCGACCGAGCCCTTCCGATCGAGGAGCACACCTACCTGCCTCCCCGTCTCCCGGGAAAGCTCGGTGAGATGTCGCGCGAGCTCGGGGCTGACTATCTCCTCTGGGTGAACTTGCCGGCGGTAGGTTGCCTGAAGGCGCTTCTTATGGTTGGGCTTGAGCCCAAAGGTGTTGCCGAAGACGTCTCGGATGGGAAATCTCCTGATTAGATGTTGCAAAGTCTCGAATGAGCAGCTCGGCTGCGAGCCCGCATCGTTCGAGCATCTTAGCACCGCGCCGAAAGGTTCGCTATTCGCAAGTGTCGATTGAAGGGCGGAATGAACAGTGGTGCGAGCCTGTCCTGCTCCTCATGGAGAGCTAATGCCACGTGGAGCGCAATGTGGACCGGCGACTCGAAGTAGCGCTGGTGAAGCTTGTCCACTCGCATTACAATACATCTGGCGCCGAGCGGTGTCTTGTCTAGGGAGCGCACGCCGGCGTAATCCACAACCCAGCAGCAAAGGATTTGAATGCGAAACGGAAAGGCCGCCGCAAAGGAGCAAGTGAAACGGGAGATCGAGAGGGAAGAGGCTATCTCGGGTAGAGATGCTGCCCTACTGGCCGCCGCGGCGGCACTCGAGAAGAAGGCGGAGGAGCCGGCCCTGATTGACCTGGAAGGAAGATCCGGGATCGCCGACTTCTTTTTGCTCCTTAGCGGGAACAACGAAAAACAGGTACTTGCGATCGCCGACGCCGTGACGGCTCGTCTCAAGGCGAGGGGAGTCGGGATCCTCGGAATCGAAGGAGGCGATACGGCCCAATGGATTCTCATCGATGCCGGAGACGTCGTGGTGCACGTCTTCAGTGCCGAGGCCCGTCTCTTCTATGACATAGACGGACTCTGGTCGGACGCCAGAAGGGTATCCATACCTTCGGGGCCCGAAGCGATCATCGAGGGCGCCTAGCTCTCCCAGTCCCTGATGGATTGGCATCGATGCGTCTTCGTGTCATCGCCGTAGGTAAGGATCGCAAGCGATTGCTCTTTGATGCCGCAAGAGAGTACTCGTCAAGAGTCGGTCGCTACCTTCCTTTCCAGCTCGTCGAGGTCGCCGCTTCTCGCCATTCTAGGCCAAAGGAGGCCCGGAGAGAGGAGGCGAGCCGAATTCTTTCCCTCTGTGGGCAAGACAAGAGGCTCTTCACTCTCGAGGTGGGGGGGCGGCAGATGTCTAGTGAGGCCTTGGCGAACCTTCTGGGGCGGCTGATGCAGGAAGGACGGGATGTGGATTTGGTGGTTGGTGGGGACGAAGGGCTCGACTCGTCCTTGTCCGCGCGGGCCGAGGGTGCACTGTCTCTGGGTCCGATGACACTGCCGCATCAGCTTGCTCGGGTGGTTCTTTTGGAGCAACTCTACCGGGCAATGACAATCCTCCGCGGCGAGCCGTACCATAAGTAGCCCCGCTTCCCCTGTTCACGGCCCGAATGCCGCTGGGCGCCGGTCCCGGCTTCTCGCCGCGGGGTTACTGCTCGGGTCGGCTGTGGATGCGCTTTGTAAGAAGGGAGCGTTACGCTCATCGGTGTAACGAGAATCCGTTCTGCTTCGCTCGCTGGCCTCGTCCTTGCTAGTGCCGGAACGTCATGAGAGGCGAAGGAGCTTGTCGCAAGTGGATCTCTGCTGCTTTCCTTGCTTTGGGGGCGGGTCGAAATCTATGGGAGGCGGCCCTGGATCTCGTCTACCCTCCCGCTTGCGGCGCATGTGACGCTCTTCTCGTAGATGGCCAGGATCCGGTCTCAGGCGTCTTTTGTTCGGACTGCTCGAACACGTTGGAACCGGTCGGGGCCGACTGTTGTCCGAGCTGCGCCGCACCAAGGATGGAGCCCTTTGTTGAGTTCTTCGAGTCGACCGACTCATCTGGAGACCCAGGCCCCCCTCGGATGCAAGGGATGGAGCCTACCTCGAGCTGCCATGATTGCCGGCGCCTTCAGCCGGCCTTCGACAGGACCTTTTCACCATGGCTCTACGGTGGGGCCCTGCTGGAGGCCCTTTATCGCTTGAAGTACGAGGGCCGGGTTCATCTGGCTCGGCCCATGGGGCGTCTTCTCTTCTTCGGGCTTCCCCGCCCCCTCGAGGTGGATGTTGTCGTGCCCGTTCCATCACACCCGATGCGGGTTCGACAAAGAGGGTTCGATCATGTCCATTGCATGGCGCACGAGGTATCGCTAGGCCTTGGCCCTCCAGCTCTCGCGGCATTGCGTCGTCGTCGCAATACTCCCCCTCAGGCAAGGTTAAACCTTAGGGGACGACTGAAGAATCTCGAAGGTTCCATTGATTGTGCGAGAGGAACTCGGCGGCACCTGCATGGCCGCCGCGTGCTCCTGGTCGACGATGTGATGACCTCTGGGGCGACGGCTCATACTTGTGCCACGGCGCTTCTGGCCGCTGGTGCGAGAGCGGTCAGCGTTGCCGTCCTTGCGCGGGCCCCATGATCGGGAGAGGACAGCGGGCTGTGGATCCAGGTGCGGTGGTGTTGCTCGCCAGTGGAAACCGAGGAACTTCGTGGGCCGATCACTTTTTGTCTTTCGAGACACGCCTTTCGTCATGCCACCTGTCGTTGGGGGGCGCTTTGCTACGTGGGGCCTGTCATGCGAACAAAGGCGAGGATTGCCTCCCCGAGGGGTTGATCACCACCCAAGGGCCGCATGAATTGCGGCTTATATCATATCGCACATCGAAGTGTACCTATTACTTACTTGACTAACAGTGACCATAATTTTGCTTAATTTAGATAGAAAAGAGGTTGACAGCCATGGATGGTCCCTCGATAATGGGTACCGTCTTCAACCTCGAACCGGAGGCTCCAATGGCCAAGAAGAAGGCTGCGAAGAAGAAGGCGACCAAGAAGCCGGCCGCCAAGAAGAAGGTAGCGAAGAAGAAGGTCGCGA
>SKWY01000394.1 GCA_007128675.1 Deltaproteobacteria bacterium
AAGGATCGATGAAGCCGTCGATGTATGGGGAGCGAACTTCCTTCGACTGAACCTCGAGTCATACGGTTCATCGGGAGGACGGGTTCACTGGCAGAACGTGACTCAAGACGAGCAGTTCCTCGAGGACGTCATCGAGATCGTGGAGCACATCGGCACCAAGCCCGGCGTGTATGTCCTCGTCTCCCTCTGGCACGATCCTACCTTCAACTCCCTGGGCTGGCCCACGCCCGCGACGATCCCCGTCTGGGAGCTGCTGGCCACCGAGCTGGCGGAGATGAGCCACGTGATGTACGGCCTGGTGAACGAGCCTCAGCACAACTGGGATGGGGCTCAGGATCACGAGGTATGGCAGGCCATGAACGACGTGGTAGGGGCCATCCGAGAAGTCCAGGACCACCTCGGCACTCCGCGTACGATCATAGCGGTACAGGGAACTCGCGGATGGGCTCGTTGCGTCGACTACTACCGCACAAACCCAATCGCGGCGGGCGGGGGAGAGAACATCGTATACGAAAGCCACCCCTATAATAGCGTGGGTGAGTTCCACGACCTCTACGAACGAGCCGCCGAGACAATCCCTGTCATCATCGGCGAGTTTGGACCCTTTGCCGGCATGAGCACCAACGACGCGGAGATCATGATGGAGCGGGCCGAGCTTCGTGGAATCCCCTATCTCGCCTGGACCTTCCACATGCGATGTCCGCCGAACCTGCTCGTCGATCACTCCGGTGGTGGCTGCGGGGTCGGGATGCCTCTCGAGCCCACCCCGTGGGGACAGCAGCTCATGAACAGACTGGCAAACCCACCCGTACGACCCTAGTTGCTCCTTTGGGCCTTGATGCACTGCCCCGCTCCGAGCCTTCTCGGGGCGGGGTGTTTCTTTCTACGAGGCAGCCCGACCACTGAACCGTCTTCCGTGTCCATAAGCGAGGCCCGCCAAGAAGCCGGCGAGACCCATGAAGACGATGCGAGTCGAGAGAAGGACGGGATCGGCGACAATCCCGCTCAAGCCCGCGGTAACGAAGAGAACCGCGTAGTGCCAAAGCTCGGTAAAGAGCGCGGCCCCAAGGCAAAGACGATAAGGCCGCTCATCGAGAACCCAGGCAAGAGCCCAGGCAAGCGCCGGCAGAAACAAGAGCAAGCCTATCTGGGCCAAGAAACCGCCGGCGAAGCTTGCGAGGACGCCATCTCCAAGAACAGCGAGGCGCTCCCGAATCGCCGGCACCATCATCCTTCCTATGATTAGGGAGTTGAGCAGAGCCGAGGCGACCACGGCCAAGAGGGCGAGGACGAGCATCCGTTGAACGGCCAAAACAGCTGCCCTCACGGAAGCTATGACCGAGGGCCGGCTCGTGGAAGAAATGGAGGCCGTCCTCGAAACCGTGGCGCCCGGCGGTATCGTCGGGGACCGCTCCTCCTCCCTCTCGATATCCCCCTCGCCCGAGGCGCCAGCCTTGCCGCCGTCCTCCTGCTCATCGGCGCGCGCCGTGCCCGCAGCCTCCGCCGGCATCTCCGGGGACCGCTCCTCCTCCTTCTCGATATTTCCCTCGCCCGAGGCACCAGCCTTGCCGCCGTCTTCCTGCTCATCGGCATGCGCCGTGCCCGCAGCCTCCGCCGGTTTCGCCGGGGACCGCTCCTCCTCCTTCTCGATATCCCCCTCGCCCGAGGCGCCAGCCTTGCCGCCGTCTTCCTGCTCATCGGAAGGTGAATCAATCGACTCCTGTTCGAGGCGGTCCTTCTCGGACTCCGCTCCGGCTTCCCGGCATCCGGACCGCGAAGAGTTCTCCCCCGTCTTCTCTTTTTCGTCCTTTTCCACCGGTTCGCTACTCATTCACGCTCCCCGCGGACCAAGTGCCCGAGCCCGCAACCATTCGCCGCCGTCTTGGCGGATCCTTCTCATAGTACACCTCCTCCAAGGTCAACCCCTTGGCTGGAGCCGTCGGACCGGCAAGCAACCGGTCGCGCGCCGAAAGCAGCTCAATCATTCCATTCGGATCCCGGCGATGAAGGCCCACATCGACCAGAGTGCCCGCGATGTTGCGGACCATGTACCGCAGAAAGGCCGACGCCTTTGCCTCGATCAGCACCTCTGCACCGGGACGGCCCTGAACAGTGAGTCGCTCCATGACCCTGATGGTCGTCTCGGCGGCGCAGCCCGCTGCTTGGAAGCTCGCGAAGTCATGCTCGCCCACCAATAGCGAGGCCGCCTTCGACATGACACTCAAGTCCAACGGCTGAAAGACCTCCCACGCGTGCCGGCAAACCAGGGGCGATCGGGTTGGGCCATTCCAAACCCTATAGACGTAGCGCTTGCTGTGCGCCCACCGTCTGGGATCGAAGTTCGCGGGCACTTCGTCGGCCTCGATGACCGCCAGGTCGTCGGGCAAGAGCTTGTTCAGGCCCTCGACCCAGGCGCGCATCGGCCTCTTGCACGGGCTGCGAAACGAGGCCACCTGCGCACGAGCGTGTGCGCCAGCATCCGTGCGACCCGCCACGTAGAGACGAATGGGCCGGCCGCCACAAACCTTTCCTATCGCTTTCTCCAGAACGCCCTGGATCGTCCTCGCGCCTGGCTGTAGCTGCCAGCCCGAAAAGCACGACCCGTCGTACTGCACGATCAGGCGTATGTGAGGCAGCTGCTCTCCCGAGTCTGACGCTTCCACGAGGCTTATAGCTCGAAGGCGAGACCAACGAACCAGGTCGTATCGGACAGGATGAACCCGGGCGTCCCGAAACCATCGACCTCCATGCGAGTTACGTCCACATAGAGATAGGTATGCTCGACGCCGGCGCTGCGGCGAAAATCCTTGGCCAACCGAGGATCGATGACGTTGAGTAGAAACTTCAGCCCGCCGCCGTAGAACCATCCGGGACGAATACCGCTGGCGCGGTTGCCCTCATCGTCCACCTCCACACCGTCGGGGCCGCTGATCCACCAGGTTGTAGCCGAGAGGCCAGCGCGAATGTAGGGGACGAGCGGCACATTCCACGCTCGTACCGTGTGGTCGAAACGATAGGAAAGGGATAGCTGCAGCGGCAGCCAGTTGAAATTGTTCGTGTCGGGAGACCTCGTGCCATCGGCGTAAAGGGCCTGTCCCGAGGCTCTGGCGAAGCTCGCCGAGAACCCCATCCCCAGTTGACCGACGCCTCTCCATAGAGAACGCTCGGCCCGAACTCTCGTCATTAGCCTGCTGCTCGATCCAAAGACGTCTCTAAATGGGGTGTCGCCTTCCAACTCGCTGTCCACATCGGGAAGGTACGGGCCAAGCTCCAGCTCCAGGAACCATCCAGAGGACTCATCCTGGTGGGAGCCTGCCCATGCACTTGCGGGTGGGGCAAAGACAATCAGCGCCAATGCCGCCGCGCTGCCGATGCTCGATGCGAGACCGCCGCGAGCTCGGCGCCGGTTCCCAACGAGTAGCAGCAAAGAAAAGACCAGCCCCATCGCCAATGTGAACCCACCGCTAGAGATGCCCGATGCGCTGCAGCCTCCAATCTCCTCGCCGCCCGCTTCCCTGTATAGCTCCCAGAAGCCCACGGTCGGCTGCGGCGCCTCCGTGACGCGGTCCGAATCGTCTCCCACATTGCCCACCTCATCGATAGCCCGCACCCATATTTCGTACATCACCCCGTTCTGCAGGCCATCTATTCTGGTCCCAGAAGCCGTGCGCGCCGCCGACTTCTCCCGGGGCTCGGCGGTGCTGCCCTCCTCGCGATACAGAACCAGAACCGAGGCGAGATCCGAGGGCCTCTCATCACTCCAGCTCCACTCAACGTGAAGCGCCTCGTCGGCGGGCATGGCGCCAAGCTCGTCCGGCGGCTCCGGCGCTACGGTGTCGACGAGCACGGGTATGGACACGCCCCTGCCCGCCTCCGCTCCCGTGACTGGCCGCACGCGCACACAGATGTATCGGATGTCCTCCTCGACATCGGGACATTCGGGCAAAATGTCCCGGGCACGAACATCCGCCCTGTCTTCCCCGCTGACCGCTGCCCGCTCGACGATCTCTTCTATCTCTGACCCACAGTTCTCATCGGTGCTGGTTGTAACGATGATTTCCTGATCGTCGGCGGGATCCGCATCCAGCGTCCAGCCGACTACAATCGTCTCATTGTCCGCGCACTGCTCCGCGTTCACCGTGGGATCCTCCGGCGAGGTCCACACCGACGAGAAGTCGGTTGCCTCGAAAAGATCCTGACCTTGCGCGGGCCTTGGAAACAAGAGCAGAGCCGCCGCGCCCGTGCAAATGAGGCTAAGAGCTACTCGACGACCCATCGAGGATGGGCGCGCGTTTTCGAGAACGCCAAGGTAGTTGAGCATAGGTTCCTCTGCTTTGGGAAAAGGTACGATTAGAAGTGTTCACGCACGAGCCGTTCGGCTATCTGAACAGCGTTGGTCGCCGCTCCCTTTCTTACGTTGTCGGCAACGACGAAAAGCTCGAGCCCCATTGGGTGGGCAAGATCCTCCCGAATACGTCCAACCAAGGTGGCATCTTCACCTGCGGCGAGCAGCGGCATGGGGTAGGTATTCTCGGCTGTAGAGTCGAGCACCTTGACGCCCTCCGCACCCCGGAGAATTTCGCGAGCCTCGGAGGCCGACAGTTTCCGAGCCATCTCGACCGTCACCGCCTCTGCATGACCATAGAAAACGGGGACACGAACACAGGTGGCGGAGACGGGCAAGTCCGGCAAATGTAGGATCTTTCGCGTCTCCTCCACCATCTTCATCTCTTCCCCGGAGTAGCCGTTGTCGCGAAAACCATCGATGTGCGGAATGACGTTGAAGGCAATACGATGCGGGAATACCTCGGTGGT
>SKWY01000050.1 GCA_007128675.1 Deltaproteobacteria bacterium
ATGGCCGCTTCTTGCGGTAATGCTCTTCGTGGCGTTCGTTTTTATGTGCGCGGTCTGGAGCCGCGTCGGGTTGCATTTGGTCCTCGGCGTGCTTCGCTCCAATCGGAGCGCGGAGGCTCTGGGAGGCTTCTTGCTGGTCCTGATCGTCGCTGGTCTCGTCTTGCCGCCGGTTGATACGTCCTGGCTCTACGAAGAGGGAGGTGGCCTTGGTGCAATAGATGCCGATGTGCTGGCCAACGCCGGTGTAGCCTTTGGAAGAGTGCCTCCCGGGTATCTAGCCGAGGGATTGCGTCATCTTGGCCATGGACGCCCGTTGATAGGCCTTATCGAGCTGGGGGGGCTGCTCTTCTTTGCTTCCATGGGCTTTCTTCTGGCCAACATGCTGCTGGCTCGTGCGAGCAGGAACGCGGACTTCACATCTCGCCGATCGAGTGTAGGAAACGATGGGCGCGCTTCATTCGAAAACGTCAAGGGCCGCTTCACTGTATTGGTCATCCGCGAGGCGCTGGACCTTTGGCGCAATCCCCGCGCTCGTCTCCTGGTGGGAGTCCCCTTCGTCCTGGCCGTGCTTCTTCGTCTCTTGTCCGGACGGGATCTGTTCGGCCATTTCTTGGGTCCGAACGTGGATGCATGGTTGATGGGCGGGATGGCTATCTACGGCGCCATCCTATTGCTGTCGACGTTCGCACAGAACTCGTTTGCCTACGATGGTCACGGCTTGCGTCTCCTCCTTGCCTCACCTGTTCCTTCGGGCCTCGTTCTTCGCGCCAAGAACTTCGTGCATGCCTTCGCCGCCATCCTTCTTGGGCTTGTGATCTGCCTTTTCTACTCCCTCTACCTGGGGCGTGGCGATCTCTTCGTGCTGCTGACAGCCGCCGGGGGTGTCTTGGCGATAGTCCCGGTTGGACTCGCGGCAGGCAACTTCCTTTCGATCTGGTTCCCGGTGAAGTTTCACGCCTCGCTCCAGCGCCGTGACAAGCCAAGACTCGTTTCAGCGGTTCTGGGTCTTGGGGCACTTGGAGTCGGCGCATGCGTGCTGCCTCTCTCCATGTCCTTCGCTTCTAGTTCTGGGCCGACCCTGGCAAGTGTCCTGGTTGCCATGGTGGCGGCTGTCGCTGGCTGGGCGCTCTACATTATTGGCCTACCGGCGGCTCTGGCCGAGCTGCAGGCCAAGAGGGAGAGAATACTGTCCGCTGTTACTCGGGCTTGAGCATGTCGAGCTGCGGTGATGAGGCCCCGACTACCGTATTGAATGCGTGTCGTATGGCGGCATGTCTCTGGTCCTACAAGCGGCCTGGTTCATCGGGCTGGTGGTCACCGGCCCCATCATGACGAATTTCTTTGGTTATTGCGGTCGGATTCTGGGTCATTGACCCCATCTTTCAGTGATAGGCTCTCCTTTGTGAACGAAGAGACCGAGGGACCCAAGAGATCGGAACAAGACTCGATGCGAGATTTTGCCCGCCGCGCTGCGCTCGCGGGCTTGTTGTCCATCTTCTGTGTCTTATTCCTCGTTCTGCTCTTCTTGGCCTTCGAGCTTCTGCTGGTCGTATTTGCCGGGGTGCTGCTCGCCGTTCTTCTGCGCGCGCTTTCTGATCCCTTGGCTGCTCGCACCTCCATGAGCCCCAGCTGGGCCTTGCTCCTCGTCATACTTGCCTTGGCGGGTTTGGTGACGTTGGGAGGGTTTCTAATCGCGCCCGGCGCCGCACAGCAGCTCGAGGCTCTGGCCGAGAAGGTGCCCGAGGCGATCGAGGAGCTAAGAGGGTTTCTAGAACGCTGGCCCGCCGGAAGGCAGCTCATCGCGGCCCTGGAACTCATAGAACCTAGGGAAACCCTCGGGCACGCGGTGGATCTCGCCGCGGTGGGAGGGGGCCTGCTCGTCTATCTGTTGACCTTCTTCTTCGTTGGTCTGTTCGTGGCGGTCAGGCCAAAGCTCTACAGCTCCGGATTGGTGCGTCTCTTCCCAAGAAGCTACCGCAAGGCTACCAGGGAGGCCCTTGCATTACTGGGGCGTACGCTACGCTGGTTTCTCATCGGCAGGCTGCTGTCGATGACCATGGTTGGAGTATCGACGGCGCTGGTTCTCGTTCTCGTGGGAGTTCCGCTGGCTGGGCTCTTGGGGCTGATAGCAGGCCTGCTCACATTCGCCCCGTACCTGGGACCGATTCTTGGGGGCATCCCCATTCTCGTAGTGGCCTTGATCGAGAGCCCCATGCTCGCGCTATGGGCTATTGTGGCCTATACGGTGGTGCAGTGGATCGAAGGCTACATCATAGATCCGCTGATTCAGCACAGGATGGTCGAGCTCCCTCCCGCGATAACGGTCACCTCACAGGTTCTTCTGGGCATGCTTGCGGGGGGTATAGGGATTGCCATTGCAACACCCCTCGCCGCCGTGGTCATGGTGCTGATACAGGTGGTCTGGGTGCGTGGGATTCTCGATGACCCGGTGCATGCTGGGCCACGAGGTTTCAACCGAAGGAAGAAGCGCCCTCGTCAGCCAGACGATCAGTCGAAACAATGAGGGCCGCGAGCCATTCATGGCCCATTCCTCATCAACAATGCTACAAGTCGAGCATTGGCTTGCATTAGCTTCCTCTCACCCCGCGCGAGTGTATGGCGGCGTAGGGTGGGCACAAGAGCGGCAAAGATGAGAGGCTCGGGGAGTCCACATGATTGATCGATACAGTCGACCGGTGATGAGGCGCATTTGGACGGATGAGAATCGCATCACAGCATGGCTGAAGATCGAACTCTTGGCACTAGAAGCTCTGGTGGGGCTGGGAGAGGTTCCGAAGGAGGACTGGAAGGCTTGCGTCGACCGAGCGCCCACTGTGGATGCCGATGCCGTGAGGCGTATTCGAGATATCGAGAAGACAGCTCAGCACGAGGTGATCGCTTTTCTTTCATGGCTCGAGCAGTCGATTGGCCCCCCAGCCCGTTTTCTTCATCTCGGGCTGACCAGCTCCGATGTTCTGGACACTGGGCTCGCCCTTCAGGTGAAGCAGGCGGGGGAGGTGCTCATCGATGATATCGACATGCTGCTCGAGATACTCGAGCAACGAGCCCGCGAGCATCAGGGAACCATCATGATCGGCCGAACCCATGGGATTCACGCCGAGCCGATTACGTTTGGTTTGAAGCTTGCTAGCTGGTACGACGAGTTCCGCCGTCACAGGGTGCGGCTGAAGGGGGCTCTTTCCCGAATCACCGTCGGAAAGGTCAGCGGTGCCGTCGGCACGTTCGCCCACATTCCTCCCCAGGTCGAGGCACACGTTTGCAACGGGCTTGGCCTCGGTATCGAAGCTGCCGCAAGTCAGGTGGTGCACAGGGATCGACACTCGGAGTTTCTTAGCGTCTTGGCGGGTATTGGCGCTTCCATGGAGCGAGTGGCGGTGGAGATCCGTCATCTGCAAAGAACCGAGGTCCGGGAAGTGGAGGAAGCTTTTCTGGACGGTCAGAAAGGCTCCTCGGCGATGCCGCACAAGAAGAACCCCATTCTGGCCGAGAACCTGACCGGCCTCTCTCGATTGCTTCGTGGGTACGCGGTCAGCGGTCTGGAGAACGTTGCCTTGTGGCACGAGCGTGACATTTCACACTCTTCAGTGGAGCGCGTCGTCTTTCCCGATGCAACCGTTGTCTTGGATTTCGCCCTGGCAAGGCTTCTCGGCTTGATTGGAGGGCTCGTCGTTCACGAAGAGCGCATGAAGGAGAACCTCGAGCAGTCCAGGGGCCTCGTCTTCAGTCAGGCCTTGCTCCTGGAGCTGGCTCGTCGGGGAGTGGCACGACAAGAGGCCTACGAGATGGTCCAAAAGAATGCGCTGCGAACCTGGAACGAAAAAACGCACTTCAAGGACGTTTGCCTGGCCGATGAGGATCTGGTCGCTCGAATCGGCAAGGAGGCCATCGAGTCGGCCTTCGATCCCGATCGCTACTTGAAGAACATTTCGATTGCCTTCAACCGCGTGTTTGGAGGCTAGGCGAGGTCGGCCCCGACGGCTGATCTTCGGGCTGGCGGAGAGCGGTCAGATCCGGCACACTAAATGGCTCCATGAAGATCGCTCTGTTATCTCGACAACCGCGCGGCTACAGCACACGTCGCCTGAAGCAGGCAGGCCGGGCCAGGGGACACAACGTCAGGGTAATGGATACCCTGAGGTTCGCCATCTCCGTCGAACAGGAAGCGCCGGATCTCTATTATCGGGGCAGGCCCATAGGGAACTACGACGCGGTCATACCACGCATCGGGGCGTCGATTACGTTCTACGGCTGTGCGGTGGTAAGGCAGTTCGAGCAAATGGGGGTCTATACGCTCAATCCATCACAGGGAATCAGCATCTCGAGAGACAAGCTACGGGCGATGCAGATCTTGTCTCGCCACACCATCGGCATCCCGATGACGGCATTCGTCAGGAGCCGAAGCGATGTGCTCCCCGCGATCGAGCGGATCGGTGGGGCACCGGTCATCATCAAGCTCTTGGAAGGGACTCAAGGTATCGGCGTCATATTGGCGGGCAGCCGAAAGGTCGCCGAGGCGATTATCGAGACCCTCCAGAGCGCCAAACAGAACGTTCTCATCCAGAAGTTCGTCTCGGAGAGCAAGGGCACCGACATTAGAGCTCTAGTGGTAGGTGACCGCGTTGTCGCGGCGATGCGGCGAAGAGCGCAAGGAGACGAGTTCAGAAGCAACGTGCATAGAGGGGGGAAGGCCGCGCCAATCGAGCTGGACGAGCAGTACGAACGCGTGGCGATACGCGCGGCGCACATCATGGGATTGAACGTCGCCGGCGTCGACATGCTCG
>SKWY01000347.1 GCA_007128675.1 Deltaproteobacteria bacterium
GAACCGGAAGTACCCATTACTCGCCGACACCGCCGTCTGTCCATCGGAGAGCGTCACGCTCGCTCCCGCCACTCTAGTGTTCGTGCTTGGGTTCTCGTACACGACTCCTTGCAGCACCGAGGTCTCACCTGCTCTCGTCAGTGCCACCGAGCCCCAGACGGTCTGGCCGGCGCTGACTCTTCTGGCCACGCTGCCTGTCTGATACCCGGATCGGCTCGCCGTCACCGTGTAGCTGCCCGCCGGCAGGTCGAAAGAGAAGTATCCGTCCGATCTCGTCGTGGCGGTTGCTCCATTCGAGAGCCGCACCGTCGCCCCCGAAATACGTTGCGAGGAGTTAGGTGCTTCGTACACGACGCCCACAAGACGACCCTGGCCCGTCGTTGCTCTCTGTCTTTGAAGGCCCACGGACCCCCATGCCTCGCTTCCTGCCAAGACCTGCCTTCGCACCGACCCTGTCTGATATCCCGAAGCCGATGCCGTGACGGTATGTGTCCCGGCCGATACCCTCACGCTGAAATAGCCGTTTCTATTCGCGGTGACGGTATGATTCGCAACGGTGACCCTGGCCCCGGCTATTCTCCGGCTCGTGTTTCCAGCCTCGTATACGATCCCCTGAAGAAGGGCCGTGCCGCTGCTGGGCGGTGGCGATGAAGGGGGTGGGGTTGGGGTAGGCGTTGGCGCCGGTGACCCACCGGAGCAGCCTATCGAGGCCGCATCGCCGACGAGGCTATTCATACGGTTGTAGAGGGCCGTGCCGGGGCAGTTCGTGCTCGCATACTCTCTATGGCCCTTCACCCTCGAGCGGTTTATCGCCACTCCATAGTGGCATCCGATGGCCGCTATCGTCCGTGCCCCAGCCTGCATCATGGCGCTGGAGGGCAATGAGTTCGTGTAGGTCCCTATGAAGCTGACGCCGCCGTTGCCGGAGTTGTTGTTGGCAACGTGAGCGCCCATCAGGGTCTCGGCTAGACCTTGGTATACGCGCCCGTCGGTTCCGATCACGAAGTGATAGCCGATATCGCAGAAGCGGCGGTTGTCCATGTGGAAGCTTTGCATCTGCCGCATTCGGGCCGGGTTGTTCGACTCGTTGCTCGGTGTCGCCGTGTGATGGACCGTAATGCGATTGATGGTATGCCTTGTCGAGCACCTGGTCGCCCTTGCTCCCCAGGCGGCTCTGCTGACGTCCACCGCTCGGTTCGCCGCCAGCGCTTGGGACTGCGTTGCGAGTCCTAACTCCTCGTCGTAGTCGTGATACTCCGGGTGCTCCTCTTCCATCTCGGGATCGGGCTCCAGAACGAAGCCCTCGAGAAGAAGGAAGGATACCTCTTCGGGCTCCAGGTCCCGTAGGCGCACCTGAACGTGAGTGCCGCCGTGGGGCAGGTCGGCATGGGCGTTATGCAGGATGCCCTCGCTCCAGGTTATGGTTGCCGGGTACCACTCGCTCCAGCTGACCTTGCCGTCGGCCGAGACGCGTACATCGAGCTCTGGTGTGCCCTTTGCGTCCACCATGAAAGCCACCCGGTCGAAGACCTCGTCATCCGCCGCGACGCCATCGAGCACATAGCCCAGACCGTCTGGGTCGAGCTGGAAACGCTCCAGAAGCTCGAGCCCCTCGGCCTCGAACGAGACTGGAGCCTCGAGCTCCAACCAACCCTCGCCGTGAATGTCTTCGCCACAAGCAACTACCAGGATTAGACCCATGAGCACTGCCGAGGTTCGTTGTAGGTATTTGCGTTTCATGGCTATCTCCTCACGGCTATTCATCTCTTATCGACATTGTCTCTTGGCCAGCGCTTCAGCCATCACCGTAGGCTTGCTCGAAGGCGGCGTCTCCCACGCCTTGCAGCTCTATGATCTCTCCGTTGTCCAGAACCCTTCCGGCGCCGTCGCGGACGCATTCCATCACCATCTCCACGAACTCGATCGCGGTCTCGGGATCCGAGAAGCCGCTGTAGTTCGCCACCACGTCCCGCCAGTCTCCAAGCGCCGCACGCTCCGCATAGTCGGGGCCCAGGGTATTGGCGGCGATTACTGATAGGAGCGCGGCCGCTGCTCTCACGTTCGTGGAGAGGTCATGACGAACCTCGTTCAGGTCGGCATCGATCGTGCTTGCCGCTCGCTCGAGGTTTCTACCTTCGGCAAGACCCATCACACCCCAGCTCAGCCCGCTTGGATCGATGGAGCGCTCACTCTGCCCCGTCACCATCTCCCAGCCTGTTTCCTCGTAACCTATCGCCATCAATATGTTGATCGGAACATCCAGCTCGATCGCGGCCGCTTCGAAAGCCCGGTAGGTTGGCCCTTTGTTGAGTTGGGCCCCCTCGACCTCTTCGTCCTGCTCCTTGCATCCGGCGAAGAAGACGAGGAAGAGAACCATGATGCTGGCGGCGGGGCGATTGAGGTGGCGGCAAGTTGCGTTCATGGCTGGCCTCCCGATATCCATGGTTCCACCAATGCCTATTGCGAGGGGTGGGCCGAAACTTCCGCACGAGGGCTGGGAGACTTGAAGGCATTGATATTATTGGAAAACCAGAAACAGGAGTGCGTCCAGCAGTAACGCGATGTTACATCTCGGCTGTCTTTCTTAACGACACATCGCTAGAGAGACGATCTCGATCGAGACACATCTTCATCAAGGCACGAGCAGGATGGGGGCCGGGAAGGAGCCGGGCGGGAGCCCTGCCGGGAGCCGATCCTTCTCCTCTTTTGCGCCCCCGTGGCCGGCCACCCGAGGCGTTACCGGAGGGGGCCTTGATGCTACCTCTTCTTCTCGTCGAGGAGGATCGGTTGATGGCGCTCGCGGCTGATCCCCATCTCGGCGTCCTCTTCCCTACGCCAGACGGGCTTGCCCTTGATCCAGGTCTCCATCACCCGGATATCCTTCAGGCGTGAGCTATCGATGGTCATCGGATCTTCCTCCAAGACCACGAAGCTGGCTTCCTTCCCCGGAGTGATGGAGCCCTGCCTTTTCTCCGTGAAAGCAGCATAGGCTGAATCGAGGGTCATCATTCGCAGGGCACGAGCGGGATCGATGCGCTCATGGTGGTTGGCGTGGTTGACGGCCGCATGCATGCCGAGGAGGGGATCCGGGGGAGTGACATTCGCGTCCGATCCTCCAGCGATGACGACGCCTGCATCGAGCATCGAACGGAAACGGTTGGTGTTTCGCCATCGCTCGCCTAAACGGGCCGCGTACATGCCGGCCGGTCCGCCCCAGTACCACTCGAAGGCGGGCTGCATGCTGGCTATGACACCGAGTTCAGCTGCCTGTCTGATCTGCTCGTCGGTTGCAAGCTCGAAATGCTCGATTCTGTGGCGATGATCGTATCTGGGTGTCTTGCGCATCGCCTTTGCGTATGCGTCGAGCACCATCTGTATGGCCCTTGGGCCTATTGCGTGAAAGGCGAGCTGAACACCTGCTCTATGAGCCTTGCTCACGAATGAGGACAGTGCCCGCCAGCGCTCGTAGAGAATTCCGCGAAGGTTGTCGAAGCCCTCGTAGTTCTCGTTCAGTGCGGCCGTGTACGAGCCGATTGAGCCATCGACGAGGATGCAGCCGCCCAGATGCTCGAAGCCGAGACGGTTGGTCAAGAAGATATCCTTCTCCTGAAGGAACAAGGAGAGATCGAGAGGGATGGTGTTCATCTTTCGAAGGACCGCGTGGACTCCTTCGTCTCCGAATACATCTCCTCCTTCGAGGGCGTGGACGGCGGTGATGCCCTTGGGCAGGCAGGCTTGCACGGCGGCCTTGACGGCTTTGTCCTTGATTTCGATGGAGTAGTAACGACTTACCCTGGCCTTGGAGTAGATGTAGGCCGAGGCACGGAGAATACCGTCCGGTTTCCCATCGGGCCCTTTCAACATGCCGTGGGTACCCGGAGGGATCTCGAGCCGCTTGAGGGCAAGGGTATTGACGACCGCCGAGTGGTAATCCACACGATTGACCCAAACGGGACGCTCGGCGAAGGCCTCATCCAGATGATGGCGATTCAGGAGCTCTATGTCTTGGAGGTTGTCTTCCTCGAAGCTGTTGGCGAAGACCCAGGTTCGTTGGCCCTTGGGCGCCATGTCTCGGAGGACCTCCTGCAGTTCCTTGAGCGAGCGGACGCCAGAGACATCGATGTGAAGGGCATCGATTCCGGTCTGAAAGAAGTGAATATGGGCGTCGACGAAGCCCGGTACGACAGTCTGCCCTTTGAGATCCACCCTTCTCGAGGCTCGTGGAAGCTCCCCAGAGCCCACTTGTTGGAAGCGTCGACCCACGGTCGTGAACCAGGTGGCCGAGGGCCTGAAGGCATCGACGGTGTGGACCTTGCCGCCATGAAAAAGGATGGGGCTACTCGAACTCAATCTTTAGCTTCCTCCATTTACCCATGTTGCCAAGTGAACCGGGCGCCGAGGCGAGGCCCGTGCCGAAAGCCTCCTTCTAGCATAATATTGAGCCCGATCTTGGCGGTTACAACCGCTTGACCCAGATGTTCATGTCCTCGAAGTGACCGTAGATGTCGCAGTTGTTCACCAGCCTGCCGCTGAACTCGTAACCGAGCCGGTAGAACACACGGTTCATGCCGCTGGATTTGGCTCGTGCAAGACTGTAGGCGGTCATGATTCCTCGATCACGAAGATCCTGCTCCAGTTGCCGGAGGATGTGGAACATCAGGCCATTTCCGCGCTGGGCGTTCTTGGTGGCGCAGTCGGTGAGCTCGGCGTTGCCGTGCTTCTCGTCGAGCTCCGCGCTTGCGCCGCTTACGATGTCCCCCTTCTCGTTCGTGACTACCCGGTAGATTACGTTGCGCTCC
>SKWY01000545.1 GCA_007128675.1 Deltaproteobacteria bacterium
CTTCTACGCAATCCCGAGGCCAACCTGACTCCCCATAACCTGCTCGACGAGTGGCGGGAACAACGAGGACGCATCAGGTTCCAGACGGAGGCGAGCGCCAGAATAGGCTACGACACGATTCGCTATCATCCCGGGACCGGGCCCTTGGCGGGATCGTCGGCAATGCTGGAGGGAACACTCGCTCTGCAACCTTTCGATGACGAAATCTTCGGGAACGTCAGATTGGACGCCGAGCGCTACTTTCCCATTTGGGGCCGAACGCACTTCTTCTTGAGGGGGGGCGCGGGCTCCAGCTTTGGTGGTCGCCTGTCGAGGCAGTTCTTTTTGTCTAGCTGGGATACGATCCGGGGCGTAGAGTTCGGGGATGATAGGTGGCTTCTTGGAGGCCACTTCTTCTTCAGTACCGCGGAGTTCCAGTTCCCGTTGAACGCAATCATCCGATTGGTGCTCTTCACCGACATCGAGGGCGTTCTCGGAGTCGACTTCGGCGGGGTTGCCGACGAACTGGACGAGATTCTGGACAAGAGGGTCTTGAACCTCGTAGCTGGATTGAATTTCGGGTTTGGTCCGCTGGTCTTCCGGCTGCACTTCGCTCGTCCAATGGACATAGGCGCACCGGCGGGTCTTCCCGCCGTGGACGGCTCCTGGGTGACCAACTTCTCCCTGGGCTGGCTATACTATTGATCTAGAGTTTTCGTGTTATCGCGAAGCATCCTCGATCCACCAGTCTCGAGGCTGCCACCATTCGAGGCTGGGCCTTACTCCACGAAGGCGCTTGCTCACGAGCGCCAGGCGAGAGGGGTGATAGAGGAAGGTGACGGGCTGCTTTTCGTACAAGAGGGCGCCTAGCTCTCGAAAAAGCTCTTGCCTCGACTCGTCGTCGAGTTTGCGCCGGGCCTCTTCCATCAAAGTATCTGCTCTCGTGCTTTTGAAGCCGAAATAGTTCGCACCATCGAGCCGTGCTCCGGAGTGCCAATATGGTACGGGATCGCTGATGGGGCCCGTGTTCCACATGAGGACGGTGGCATCGAACTCGCCTGTGCGAAGACGTCTAACGAGCGCAGGCCAGTCGATTTCTTGTATTCGCACATCGATTCCCGCTCTCTTGAACTCCTCGAGCATCGTGGTGGAAACTCGTTCACTTACTTCCGATGCCGGATAGATCATTACGTCGATTTGGAGCCTGACATCTTCCCGGTCGAGGAAGCCGTCACCCGTCGTATCCTTCCAACCAGCCTCCGAAAGCTTGGCAAGAGCCTGTGCCGGGTCATGGGGAAGGGGAGTGATGCTCGAGTCACAATCGTTGCTTGCGAAGTAGAAATGACATGTCGCCGGTCGAACCAGGCCGTGCTGAATACCGTCGATGAGGGCATCTCGATCGAAGAGCATCGAGAGAGCTCTTCGAACCGATGGATCCGAGAGCTGGGGGCGACGGGAGTTCCAGCCGATGAAGACGTAAGCGGCGTCATCGTAGCGCACGCGATGGTAGTAACGCCCAAGTCTCGGCTCCTCGTTCATCCGGATCCACATGTGGGGCTGTACGGCATCCCATACGTCCAGCTCCCGTTGTTGTGCTAGCTGTCTTGCGACACTGTGGTCCGGAACAATCCTGTAAATAACCTGGTCCAGCCATGGTCCGTTGCCCCACCAGTCCTCGTTTCGTTCCAAGACGATCCTGGAGCCGGCATCCCAGCGAAGGAACTTGAAAGGGCCGGTGCCGAGGGGGGCTCTGTTCAGGGGATTTGCCGCAGCTTCGTTGTAGCTTCTTCCATCGAGGTGCTCCAAGATGTGCGCGGGCTGCACTGGCGTGCTTGCTATCGTGTCCAGCGCCAGGAAGTACGGATGCTTCCATTTGAAGCGCACCGTGTGCTCGTCGGGAGTTTCCACCGTCTCGAGATGCCGGTACAGCGGTCCAAGAGATCCAGCGCTCACCCTGGGGTCGGCGATCTTCTCGAAGGTTTTTGCCACGTCCCTGGAGGTAAAAGGTTTGCCGTCGTGCCAAAGAGCGTCCTTTCGCAAGCGGAATGTGTAGGTCGTCTGGCTCTCGTCCATCTCCCAGCTCTTTGCTAGAGAGGGCAGAAAGCGCCCCGGTCCTTCTGCGTAAGGATCGCGTCTCAACAATGTCTCCACCACATTGTGCAACACGATCCATCTTGTCATTCCGGCACCGGAGAGGAGAGGGTTCAGGCTGTCGGGCTCGTAGTAGGCGCGAATAGTTACTTTCCCACCTTTCTTCGGATTGCCATCTAGAATGCTCGCTGGAAGATGGCCATCCATCCAGCCTTGGTCCACCTCGAGCGTCTTCTCGTGCTCCTCATGCTTCGAGGTTGTCTCCCGTGGTGCCTCACTTATTTCCGTCATGCAGGGAGCGCACCCGAAAGCGCAGGCCAGCACAAGAAACGCCCCACAAGCCATGGCTCCAAGGGGGCTCATTTTGTCGAATGCTCGTCGCTGGCTTTGGGGCATTTCAATGTTATAAACCGCCTCTGAAGAACGGGGCCATCGATTGTGCCCTTGCACATTGGAGCCAAGCCTTCTATCGAGGTGTTCTCGAACCAAGAGGAGACCCAAATGAGATTGTACAGAGCACCAAGAATGTTTGATGGTTCCGGCGCTTCGATGGTCGAGGACGCGGCGGTGTTGATTGGGAACGACGGCCGAATAATCGAGGCTGGTCAGGCCGGTGATGTGTCCGCCAGGGGTGCCGAGGTGGTGGCCTGCGAGGGAACCATAATGCCGGGCCTTATCGACTGCCACGTGCATCTTTGCCTGTCAGGCGAGGCCGATCCGGTTTCGCAGATAAGGTCGGAGCCCCTAGCCCGCATAGCCGCCCGCGCAACGGCGGCGATGCTTCGTTACATCGGCGCGGGGATCACGACCGTGCGCGATCTGGGCGGGGTTGGGAATATTCCGATCGAGCTAGGCAGGATGGTTGCCGAAGGCCGTTTGCTCGGCCCAAGGGTGATCGCCGCTGGGCAAATGATTGGTGCAACTGGTGGTCACTGCCATTTCATGGCCAGGGAGGCCGATGGGTGCGATGAGGTGACCAAAGCGACCAGGGAGCAGATTAGGGCGGGTGCCGACTGCATCAAGGTCATGGCGACCGGCGGGATGATAACTCCGGGAAGCCAGCCTGGCGCGCAGCAGATGTCGATCGAAGAGCTATCGGCGGCTGTTCGGGCGGCTCATCGTTTGGGCCGGCATGTGGCGGCTCATGCACAAGGCAAGTCGGGGATCGATGACTGCGTCGAGGCCGGCATCGACACGATAGAGCATGGCATCTGGCTCGAAGAGAAGAGCGCCCGGCTCATGAAGGAGAAGGGAACGTACCTCGTTCCGACCTTCAGCGCGGCGCTGGGGATAATCTCCGGTAGAGGAAAGGGAGTCCCGGACGAGACGATCGACAAGATGCAGGTGGGGTTGGAAGCACAACGGTCATCGTTTGCCATCGCCAGGGAGATTGGGGTGTCCGTGGTCGCAGGCTCCGATGCCGGCACGCCGCTGAACCCTCATGGGACCCTGGCGGGTGAGGTTCGCGCTCTTATCGAGAACGGTCTCGATGTGCTGGATGCTCTGGCGGCCTGCACTGGTAGGGCAGCGCGGGCCATTGGGCTCGATGAAGTAGGGGTGCTCGAGCCCGGACGTATTGCCGATATGATCGAGATCGATGGCGATCCCACCGAGGATCCTTGGGCTCTATCTCTGGTACGCCGGGTAGTACAGGCCGGCGTGGAGAGCCGGTCGCCGTTGCGGCCAGTCAGTGCTTGAGGTCCCCCGAACCGCCTCTAGGGTCGAGGCGTTCTCGAGGAAGTGCTCTTCTTCGGGTGAGAAGAGCTCCACTCAATCCAACTGCTCGATACGCCTAGGAATTGCGTGCCTAGCGCCTCGGAAGATAGCGGGGATCAATCGGCCGGTTTGGGTGTTGCGTCGGGTCGAAGAGGGACGTATTCTCCCGGTCGTCGATCGGGCATCTCCGATCGGAAGAAGCGCTGAAGGTCATCGCCTCCTCGAGGACCGGCAGCATTTTGGAAGGATAGTTCTTTCTCCATAGTCTCGAGCATCGGCTTCTAGCCGTTGCTCTAAATCAACAAGTACTCGAGCCCAGGAGCACAACCAAATGGCATACGTCGTTACTGAAGCTTGCACCCGTGACATGGCTTGCGTGGCGGTTTGCCCCACCGAGTGTTTCTATGACATCGGCACCCAGCTTGTGATCAACCCGGAGGAGTGCATCGATTGCGGTTCGTGCGAGGCCGAGTGCCCCGTGGAAGCGATCTTCGAGGAAGGCGCCGTTCCCGATGAGCACAAAGGCGCCATCGAGAAGAACCGAGCGGCCTTCGAGGGCGGAGAGAAGCCCCCGGTGGCTACTGCGGAAGACTGACGCACTTTATCCGAGTGAACCGTCCCGTCCTTTGTGATGGGCCGGATCTTTGTGTGGCCGAGAGACCGTCTATGAGTTCTTCTTTGAGGACGGTTTCTCGGCCGCGCCGTCTTGCCGGAGCCTTCGCTCGGCGATTCGCACGGCACGATGGGCACTGCGCTCGGCTTTCGAGCGTTCGAGTTCGTGCATTTGGCCGCTCTTGCCGGCAAGGCGAGAGCAGAGAAGCCAGCCGATTGCGACTCCCAGAAGTATTGCAGCCGGAATGTAGAAGATGTGGCCGAGGGTGAGGTTCATTATCCCGTACTCCTGTGCTGCGCTAGGCGCGTAGCAAGCGACTTCATCTCTCTTTCTACTCGCTCGAGGCGCCGCCACAATAGCAATAGGTAGAGGAGCACAAGGGCCCAAACAA
>SKWY01000461.1 GCA_007128675.1 Deltaproteobacteria bacterium
CAAAGGAACGGTGTTGGATGGCGCTAGAGGCACCGCGGAACGCCTTGGGGTCGACAGAGTCGGGGGATGCGAAGGGGATGCGGGTTCCGGCTGGACCGGCGCGACGCTGGGCTTCCTCCTCGGAGGTTTGATCCTAATCAAGTGGAGGAGGCGATTTTCAGCCGGGACAGTTGCGTAGGATGGGTTCGGCGCGGTGGATGACCTTACCCGCCGCCACGACCACGGCCGCATGCGATGTCGCCAGGTGGAAGGCCAGGTGCCTGTAGTCATCGGTCTTGTGGATGATGAGGTCTGCTCGGCTTCCCGCTGTCAAGAGCCCGACCTCGCCATGTAGATTCAAAGAGCGAGCCGCACCGTCGGTAGCCGCCAGGAGCGCCTCGGCGGGTGTCAAGCCATTCTGAAGACATGCCAGTCCCAATGCCAGCGAGTGATTCTCCGTCATGGCGGAGCCAGGGTTGTAGTTGGTGCCGAGAGCAAGGATTGCGCCTGCATCGGAGAGAGCACGGCCTGGGGCATAATCCTTCAACCGGGCGTAGAGGGTAGCGGTTGGAAGCAGACCGGCGCAGACGCCACTTTTGGCCAGTGCCTTGACCCCATCCGGCGATACTTGCTCCAGGTGGTCGGCGGAGAGTGCACCGAGGTCGGCTGCCAACTCGGCGCCACCGCCAGCGGTCAGTTGATCCACGTGCATCCGAAGCCCCAGGCCGTGGTCCATAGCGGACCTGGCGATCGCCCGGGCGTCCTGTGCCGTGAAGGCTCCCTCCTCGACGAACACGTCGGTGAATCTTGCGAGTCCCGACTCGGCGGCGGCAGGGATCATATCTCGGCACACGAGGGATACGTAGTGCTCTCGCTTCTCCCTGTACTCGTCGGAGAGGGCATGGGCGCCGAGCAGCGTCGCTACCACTCGGACCGGGCTAATCTTTGCTGCTCTGGCTATTGCTCGAAGTAGCTTCAGTTCCTCCTCGATCGTCAGGCCGTATCCGCTCTTCACTTCGACTGTAGTGACTCCTTGCATGGCGAATCGGTGAAGTCTGTCGACGCAAAGCCCGACGAGGCTCTCTTCCGAGGTGGCCCTGGTCGCCCTTACGGTAGCCAGTATGCCGCCGCCGGCCTGCAGGATCTCGAGGTAGGTAGCCCCGGCGCAGCGGCTCGCGAACTCGGCGGCCCTATCTCCGCCAAAGGCCAGAGGAGTGTGAGGATCCACGAAACCTGGAGTCACTAGGAGGCCCGAGGCATCGATTCGCTCGGCGTTGTCGTCAAGGGTAAGGCTGTCGTCCATCCTTGCCGAAGGACCGGCATAGACCACTTTTCCTCCCGCGCAGGCTACCGTGGCGTCTTCAACTAGGCCCAGCGCCGACTCCGCGCCGTCCTCACGGTCTTTCGCGCAGGTGACCAACTGGCCGATGTTCGTGACGATCAGGTCTATTGGATTAGGCTCCATAATCCTCGCTCCCTTGTCGTTCGGCTGTGGTTCGAAGCTGCCCCTTCCGTCGCCTTTCTGGCCGGCGAGCGTTGGTTGGTGGCGCTTGGACCGCCGGGGCCCCATCAATCGTAAGGCGTCGGCACTCTTCAGTTGCTTCGGGCCGGGATCTTGACTCCTCTATCTCTCGCCACGCCCACGGCCTTCTCGTAGCCAGCGTCGGCATGACGAAGGACTCCCATTGCTGGATCGCTTTTCAACACGCGCTCTAGCCTTCGCGCCGCTGCATCGGTGCCGTCGGCAACAATGACCTGTCCCGCGTGCAACGAGTACCCGATGCCGACCCCACCGCCGTGATGGAAGCTAACCCAGGATGCTCCATTCACGGCATTTACGAGTGCGTTCAGGATGGGCCAGTCCGCCACGGCATCCGAGCCGTCGGCCATTGCCTCCGTCTCACGGTTAGGGGAGGCGACCGAGCCGCAGTCGAGATGATCTCGTCCTATCACGATGGGTGCCTTGACCTTGCCGGTGCGGACCAGATCGTTGAATGCGAGCCCCGCCTTCTCGCGCTCTCCGTAGCCGAGCCAGCAGATTCGGGCCGGCAGGCCCTGAAAAGCGACCTTTTCGCTGGCGAGTTCCAGCCATCGTTGGAGATGAGGCTTTTCGGGGAAGAGCGTCTTTACGGCCTCGTCGGTCGCTCTGATGTCGGCTGGATTGCCGGAAAGTGCCACCCACCTAAAAGGACCCTGTCCCTCGCAGAATAGAGGCCTGATGTAGGCGGGAACGAAGCCTGGAAAGTCGAAGGCGTTTTTCACGCCCGCCTTGACGGCCTGTGCTCGAATGTTGTTGCCGTAGTCGAATACGTGGGATCCAGCATCTTGCAAGGAGAGCATGGCCTGCACGTGTAGCCCCATGCTCTCTATCGCGAGACTCACATAGCCCTCGGGATCCGCCTCTCGCAGCTTCGCCGCGGCCGCCATGTCGAGCCCTACAGGAACGTACCCGTTGAGGGGATCGTGAGCACTCGTTTGATCCGTGACTAGATCGGGACGCAGGCCCCTTCGCGCCATCTCGGGCAGAACCTCTGCGCAGTTGCCGAGAAGAGCGATCGCGAGGGGCTTGCGACTGGATAATGCTTTGTCGGCAAGGCGCATGGCCTCGTCCAGGCTATCGACCATGACATCGCAGTATCGGGTCTCGATGCGCCGCTGAATGCGACTCTCATCGACCTCCACGGCGATGCAGACCCCGCCGGCGAGTGTTGCCGCCAGAGGCTGGGCGCCTCCCATGCCTCCAAGTCCGCCGGTTACGATGAGGCGGCCCGCCAAGTCTTCGCTGCCGAAGTGTTCTCTGCCGGCGGCCACGAATGTCTCGTAGGTTCCCTGGAGTATTCCCTGGGTGGCGATGTAGATCCAGGAGCCGGCCGTCATCTGTCCGTACATCATGAGGCCCTTGGCCTCCAGGTCTCGAAAGTACTCCCAGCTTGCCCATGCCGGGACAAGATTGCTGTTGGCTATCAAGACGCGAGGAGCGTCGGGATGAGTGGCGAGTACTCCCACCGGCTTTCCCGATTGGACTAGGAGCGTCTCATCGTTTTCCAGCGACCTCAAGGCCGCCACGGTAGCGTGGAAGGCATCCCAGCTGCGAACGGCCTTTCCTGTGCCTCCGTACACGACGAGGTCTTCGGGGCGCTCGGCGACCTCGGGATCCAGGTTGTTCATCAGCATTCGCAGAGCAGCCTCTTGAACCCAGCCCTTACAGCTTCTCTCTGTGCCTCTTGGTGCGCGTATGGTGCGGCTCATGAAGAGTGTTTGTAGTTCAGGGCCGCGATGCCAGCAAGTCCGGAGCTGCCTCGATGTCGAGTGCTCGGCCTTGCTACAGGGGTTCGGGATGGAGTTCGTCGCGGCGGTTTGTCCAGGGGCTAGATGCTCTGTTCGTCTTGAACAAAGGCAGCGAAGAGCCTTCTGGGCAATCGTCTCTGCTTTCGGCTTACGCGTCCTTACCGGTCAGCAGCATGTCCATGGACCTGGCGTCTGCGCCGGGAAACTCGAAGGAATCCAGATCTTCTGGTCTGACCCAGCGGTGATCATGGACTCGAACGTGCTGGATATCGCCGCTCTTGATGCGGCAGTGGTACACGCGAAAGTCAATCTCGTACTCGGGGTAGGCGTGCTCCACTCGAAGAGCCTGGCCGCCGATCTCCACCTCGATGGCCATCTCCTCGAGCAGCTCTCGGGCAAGAGCATCCTGATCCGTCTCCGAATCCTCTGCGCGGCCGCCAGGAAACTCCCATAGCAGAGGCATCGTCGCGTGGGGTGGACGTTGGGTTATCAGGTAACATCCGTCGTCACGGCGAATCATGGCCGCGACGACTCGAATCCGGCGCATCATGGGCAATTGGACTACCACGTCACCGTGAGTTACGACCAGGGGGAAGGGTTGGCAGTTCGTTTGGGCGGACCGTCTTTCCGGGGGAACCGCTGTTGAAGCTGTCGAACAACTCTTCGCTGGTGGCTATGCGGTTGTACCCGGAGTTCGCTACCAATATACGGTGAGGTCCAGGGCGAAACGTGCCGACATCATCCTAATGACACTTGTTCCATCGATCATGGTGAACTCAAAGCCCATGGAGCCGCCCAAGGAGAGCTGGTCGGTGAAAAAGTACTCTGCTCCATAGGCAAAAAAGGCATTTATCAAAAGCACGTCGTCCAGCCAGGCGAAGCTTCCGCCCGGCTCATAGAAGGGAGCTACGCGTCCCAACATGCCTCTATGATAGTTGCGGTAGCTTGCGCCTAGACTGAAGGCGAAGTCGGTGTTGGGCTCGAGCATGAGCCCAAGACCTAGGGCGACTCTCAAGGCTGCCGTATCCGTCAAAAAGTATGAACCACCGAGGGTCGGCAGAAACCCTGCTCCTAGTAAGTCAACGAAGAGCTGATTAATGCCGAGGTTTGGGCCGCCTATGGAAAGCCCGAGAGTACCGGGATCCTGTACCCCGAGCCCCGCGTTGCCTAGAGAATGAGTTTCTTCTCGAGGTGTGGGCGCTTGTCTGGGCGTTCGGGGTTCGGAGACCTCCGGTGTTGACGTGGTCATGCTCACATCAGAGTCTGAATCGTCACCAAAGACGCTGTCGAGCGCCAAAGCCTTTGTGGGCACAAGGAGCAAGGCAGCGGCCATGGTCAAGGGAAGAAGGAGCCAGCCGAATGTGGATGCTCGCCTCGAGGTTAGGATTCGACAAGGATCTGATATGAGATTGTCTCGCATCTTTTTTCTCCCAATGATTGTTTGGCGCCGACAGCGGAGCAAGAACTGGAATAGGGTGCTCTTCTACCTACAAAGGAGCCG
>SKWY01000187.1 GCA_007128675.1 Deltaproteobacteria bacterium
CTTGGCTAGGCTCGGCCATGTCCCGCGATCGATCCCTCGGTCGAATGGGGCCTCGAGCAGCACCGGCTGTGGACCACTTTGGAGCACCGCTTCCATGAAAGCCAAGCGGGTGGAAAGGTAGACAAGGTCTCGGTCAGCGCCTTCGAGCTGCTCCCAGCCCAGCTCCTCCCCTTCCCTGGACGCAATCGAAAAGCCCCCTCCCCTGCCATGGAAGGAAACCGAGGTGTAGCGGCCCTGCGTCAAGGCAGCCGCGAACTGGCTTACTCGTGGTTTCATCTTCTCGCCGAGCTCGGAAGGGGAGGACAAGAGGGCGTCTCCCAGACGGGAGAGAAGCTCTGGAGCCGGATCCGGCATCGAGGGCCTTTCAGAAGAGGGCCCCACCGGCGCGGCGCTCGCGGCGTCCAGTGTCAGCGGCGCTCCATGCGAGCGGGCCGGCTCGGATCCTGGAGGTTCTTCTCCCGGCGAGCCGTTGATAGCTGGTGGCGAAGGGGCCTCGGCTCGCTCAATGGAGCTTCGCAGCACTTCGATGTCTCGCATTAGATCCATGGGGCTGATTCCAGCCACCTCGACATCGCGAAGGCTCTTTTCAATCTTGGATATCGCTTCTCTAGTCTGTTCATGCTCCCTTTTTAGGGAGTCATTCTCGGGAGAACGACGCCACTCTTCCAGCCTAGCCTTCGCCGAGGCGTATTCTTCCTTTGCCCTTCGATGGGCTTTCAAGCGGTCTTTCAGGGCCCCCGTGCTCTCGACCCCCAGACCTTCCATTGCCAGACGCATTTCGTTCGTCTTCTTCTCGAACTCGCGGTTTGCATGGGCGGTTCGCTCTTGCATGGATCTCATCTTTGCATCGAGTCTGTTGTACTCCTCGATCTCGCCGATCCATTCCAAAAGGGCGAATCCAACGACGCCAAGAGCAACCGGGTTCAAGAACAAGAGCCACCTCATGGGCTCGAAAAGCAGTCCCACGACAGTGAGGATTACTGCCGCTCCAAGCCCCGCAAGGACAAGGCGGTTTGCCAATGGAGCGGTGGGAGAAAAGGATAGGCTCTCTTCGAGCCTCCTTTCGTCGTCCTCGATTCGCCGCAAGGCAGCATCATGTCTCGATGATAGAAACTCGTACTCCTCGATCTTGGCGTCTATCTCGTCGCCAAGCTGTGCCAGGCAATCATATTGAGCCAGCACCGACTCGAGCTTTCTCAGCTCTCTTTCGAGGTTCATCTCTTTTTGCAGCTTCTGTTCGATCTCGAAAAGAGAGCGCTGCTTGCCATCGAGAGCGAACTGGAGTTCGTCGGCCTCATCGAGAGCCTTCTTTCGACTCTCCAGGCTCGCGAGCTTCTGACGCCGGTCCTCGAGTGGAAGATGTGCGTAGGGATCCTCTGCCGCCGGTTCAAGGCCAAAGCCACCTCGCGAGGAAGCGAGGCCACCGGTACTGCCCGTGGGACGCGTCGCCTCGCTTCTCCCAGAGATGGCCTCGGATTCGTAGCGAGCTGCCGCTGCCGCCCCTCCCATTACGGGCATCATCCGCGGGAGCTTTTTGGCTGGCGAGGTGGCCTCCTTTTTGACCCAGCGACTGGGAAGCTGATTCTCGTGCAGCCAGAGAATATCGCTGAAGATATCCTCGGCAACGAGACGAGCGTGGCTCCGAAGATACTGGTTGGCCTCCGCTGCTTGCGAGGACACCTTCTTGAAGGAGCCAAGGGAGGAATCATGAGCCAAAAGCTGCACGGCACCACTCTTTAGGTCCCTGACTACTCTATAGACCTTGCCTCCGTGATCCTCCAGGGTTGCCGCCATTCGACACAGCTCTGCCCCTGGTGCTCGTAAATCGGGTGGCGGCTCCACACTCTCGTCGAAGAGAGCGTAGGAGATCAAACGGCCGATGGGCAAGCTCTCGGAAGATGGCCTCAGTACTGTCGTTCCGGCGCCAATCCGATACCTCGACAGCGCCAAGGACCCGGGCACTCCTTGCAAGACCAGCTCGAGTATGCGCATTGGCCAATCGATGGCCGGCAGGACTGTCTAGCCCTTGCCGGCTTCCGTTTCGGCCGCGTCTTTCGGCTCTTCGGGGATCTGCTCGGCGCCAAGCTCTTCTTCTTCGACCTCGGCGCGTGTACGATCCCCAACCGCGGTGGCCCGCAAGCGAGCGGCCTTGCCGGTCCTGTCACGGAGATAGTACAGCCTCGCACGCCTGACCCGGCCACTACGCATCACCTCGACCTTGTGGATCCTAGGCGAGTGCAGCGGAAAGATCCTCTCGACGCCGATCCCGTACGAGACCTTTCGAACAGTGAAGGTGGCTCTGTGAGAGCCGCCGTTTATTCGCAAGACAACGCCTTCGAACACCTGAATCCGCTCCTTGTCGCCCTCGATAATGCGGCTATGCACGCGCACGGTATCACCAGGCTTCAAAACGGGGATGTCCTTTCGGACGTGTCGCTTCTCGATTCTCTCGATGGCCTTCTGACGCATCGCTAATGCCTCCGAAAACGAGGTTTCTACGATGCTTTCCCTTTATGTGCAACCCCTCTTTCATCTCTTACCGGATAATTGGGGCTACTTCGTCTCGTCTTCGCTCAAGAGAAGACGGTCGGCCTCGCTCAACGAGAGCTTCGAGAAGAGATCTGGCCTTGAGTCCCTGGTCCTCAAGAGGGCTTGCCTGCGGCGCCATCGGGCCACCTTGGCATGATCTCCGGACATCAAGATGCTCGGGACCTCTAGGCCGCGAAAGCTCTGCGGACGAGTGTAATGGGGATGCTCGAGCAGGCCGTCGGAAAATGAGTCGGCCGTGATGGAGGCCTCGTTTCCAACGACGCCGGGGATGAGCCTTGCAACTGCATCGACGATGATCCATGCGGCGGGCTCACCACCGGAGAGCACGAAGTCTCCAATCGAGATCTCCTCGTCGACGAACTGGCGGACGCGCTCGTCCACCCCTTCGTACCGCCCACAAACGAGAACCAAGTGCTCCTCGGCAGCCAAGGCTCGAACCTTCTCCTGCTTCAAGACGTTGCCCCGGGGGGAAAGAAGGAGGACACGCGCAGTCGCCATGGACTCGGCTCTCGCAGCCTCGATCGCCGCTACCACGGGCTCGGGCTTCATCACCATTCCGGCTCCCCCGCCGTATGGGGTGTCATCGCACACACGATGCTTCCCCGTCGAGTATTCGCGAATGTCCCGGATGCGCACTTCAATCAAGCCGGCAGACCGAGCCTTACCTAGGAGACTCGCCGACAACGGAGCCTCGAGCATGCCTGGAAACAGGGTCAACACCTCGAAGACGATCATGCAGGCTCCGTTCCCGGCAACAGACCTTCCGGAGGATCGACCATCACACGGCCTTCTTCAAGATCCACGGCGACTATGAGCGGTCTGGTTGCCGGGAGCATCCAGGGCCCCATCTCGCCATCGATTTCGAGAACATCGACTCCGCCGGTGGGCAGCAATCCCAGAACTCGACCAAGCACTCTGTCTGCAAGATCGACAACTTCGAGGCCCACAAGCTCCCGAGGGTACCAGCCACTCGTTGGCCTAGGGATCTCGGCACGCTTCACCAGCACCTTTAGTCCCGTAAGACTCGCCGCATCTTCGCGGGAACTCACCCCATCGAGCGTAACTATGAAGCGAGAGCGACTCTTTTCACGCAAGGAGGAGACCTTCAATGGCTCGCCATTCTCTGAATAGAGATCCAGGGAGGTGACTAGAGCTTTTGGCGCGTCCCCGGCAAGCAGGAGAGTCACCTCTCCTCGCACACCATGAGGCCTTCCAAGCACGCCAATCTCTAGAAGAGGATCCTGTTGGTCTTCTCCTGCACGGGCCACGCCCGCAAACCTTAGTCTCCTCTCGTCATCAGTCTCGCTCATGGCCTCACCATCAGCGACCGGCAGCACCGAAACGCCCGTTTGGCGCCGCGGGTACTACTCGATGATCTCGAGAACAGCACGCTTTCCAAGCTTGGTAGCAGCAGCCGATAGTATCACTCGCATGGCTCCCGCGGTGCGGCCCTTCTTGCCGATGACCTTACCGAGGTCATCCTTGGCGACCTTCAACTCCACGATGGAAATCTGCTCTCCCTCGATCTCCTTCACCTCTACGGATTCGGGATCATCGACCAATGCGCAGGCAACGTCTTCAATCAGGTCCTTGAGAGCCAAGACCACCTCCAAATTCGAGCAAACCCGCAAGGCAACGTGACAGCCCTATGCATTAGGGCTGGACGTGGAAGGGTTCGCCTTACAAGATTATCAATCTTTGGTGGCGGAGGCGTCTTGTCGCTTGCGCCAACTCTTGATGATCTGGGCAACACGCTCGGAGGGAGCTGCTCCCACCTTCAGCCAATAATCGAGTCGCTCCGCATCAATCTGAACGAACTCCGGCTCGGCGCGAGGGTTGTAAGTGCCGAGCTTCTCTATGAATCGCCCATCACGGGGCATGCGAGAATCAGCCGCGACAAAATGATAGACGGGAGCCTTTTTGGCTCCAGCACGAGCGAGACGGATAACCGTGGGCATGACCTTCGAACCTTCTCTTCTTCTCGAAGCAGTGAGTGTCCATACGATGAAATCGTGGGCCGCTGTTCGCCAGCCCAGCACCTGAATCGCACATCGATACGCGAGATCCCGGTATTTCGTCAAGCCCACAATGGATCGATGGATCATTGCCATCTCGAAATGGGCCCCTAGATGACCACCTTCAGAGAATAGGGGCTCGGCTGAGTCTCAATGGGGCACGGCTGCATTTGCGAGAAGTGCTCCC
>SKWY01000142.1 GCA_007128675.1 Deltaproteobacteria bacterium
GGAGAAGGTCTTCGAAGAGGTCCGCCATTGGTCCAAGAAAGGAGTTCACACGAAGGTCCGCTTCAAGATGCGGGGGAAGCAGGTCCTTCCGGACATACCAATGGCGGCTTTCATCGCGGCCGAGGCCGCAACCTTTTGGTGGGGGGGGCTGCTTCGGGCTCTGGCAGTCAATCTGGGGGGCCGGGCCTTTCTCGACGTGGAGCTGATAAGTGATGCGGAACCCCATCTCGCTCGCGGTAAGGAGCATCTATTGGACGGTGACCTGGAAGATGCCCTCGAGTGCTTCCAAACCGCGCTGTCGATTAGCCGTGACTTGCCCAGCGCTCACTTGAATCTCGGTGTAGTTCGGAAGCTCCAGGGAGATCTCGAGGCCGCCGGAAAATCCTTCAAGCGCGCCCTAGAGCTGGATCCCCACGGAGAAATCGGGCGCCAGGCGCGGGCGCAGCTGCGCAAGATCTAGATGGATTTTGTGTAGAGGACCGAGGGTCCAGCCGGGCTCGAGGAGGAGTATGACGCTCTCCGGAAGCCATGGGGAGCCTGGCCTTGGGGCCCGCCATGCTCGGCTGGACTCACGAGCGCTCATTATTCGGAAAGATAGTGGCTCAGGGGCATGGATTGCCCCGGTTCCATGGTTTATAAAGGGCATCCCACCGCGACGCCCTCTTGGCCGCGGATAATCGCAACACAGGAAGGACGGCCCCTTGCTGGCGCGACGAGCGCTAGTGGGGTCTCGACGTACTCTGGGCATACCCATGGCAGAAACAACCCCCGCCAGCACTCTTCCCATCAATATCGAAGACGAGATGCGCAAGTCGTATCTCGACTACTCCATGTCGGTCATCGTCGGCCGGGCACTCCCGGATGTGCGTGACGGGCTCAAGCCGGTTCACCGGCGGGTTCTCTTCGCCATGCAGGATCTCGGCAACACCTACAATCGCGCCTACAAGAAGTCGGCGCGTGTAGTCGGTGATGTGATTGGTAAATATCACCCCCATGGGGATGCCGCGGTCTACGACACCATCGTTCGCCTCGCCCAGGACTTCGCCATGCGTTATCCCCTGGTCGATGGCCAGGGCAACTTCGGTTCAATCGACGGAGATTCGGCCGCGGCCATGCGTTATACCGAGGTGCGCATGGAGCGGCTCGCAGCTGATCTGCTAGCCGACCTCGACAAGGACACCGTCGACTTCGGTCCAAACTACGACGACTCCCTCGAGGAGCCCCTAGTCCTTCCGGCGCGGTTTCCGAACCTTCTCGTGAATGGATCCTCGGGCATCGCCGTGGGAATGGCGACCAAGATTCCCCCGCACAACCTCGGCGAGATCGTCGATGCCACCATAGCGCTAATCAAGAAGCCCGGAATCACCACGAACGAGCTGCTTGCCCTGGTGCCCGGACCGGACTTCCCAACAGGCGGATACATCCAGGGCTACGAGGGCATAAGAAACGCCTATGCCACGGGTCGCGGCACCATAAAGATGCGAGCCAAGACTCACGTCGAGCCCATACCCGGCAGCCAAGAGAGGGAGCAGATTGTCGTCACCGAGCTGCCATACGAGGTGAACAAGGCCCGCCTCGTGGAGAAGCTCGCCGAGCTCGTTCGAGAGAAGAAGATCGAGGGAATAAGCGATCTTCGCGACGAGTCGGATCGCGAGGGCATGCGAGTGGTCATCGAGCTGAAACGCGATGCCATAACGGAGGTAGTTCGGAATAACCTGTTCAAGCAGACTCTCCTCCAGCATACCTTCGGGGTGATAATGCTCGCCCTCGATCGAGGGCAACCGAAGGTGCTCGGCCTCAAGGATTGTCTTGCTCGCTTCGTCGATCATCGTCGAGAGGTGGTGACCAGGCGTAGCCGTTTCGAGCTTCGAAAGGCGCAGGACAGGTTCCATCTTCTCGCCGGTCTCTTCGTAGCCACCGATCACATAGATCGCATCGTCGACATCATTCGCTCATCCAAGGATCCCGAGGAGGCAAAGGGACGACTGGTGGCGGAGGTGTTTCGGGGAGAGCACGATCGCCTCGTGCAGTTCGTGGATGCCGGAGACGAGCAAATTGAGGCGGCCGTGAAGAGCGGCGTCTTCCGTTTGGACGATGTGCAGGCCCAGGCGATTCTGGAGATGCGCCTCGCTCGCTTGACCGGTCTCGAGAGAGACAAGATCGAGAAGGAGATGCGCGAGGTTCGCGATGCCATCATCAGACTCAAGGAGATTCTGGGCAGTGATGCGCGCTTGCTGCAGGTGATCGTCTCCGAGCTCGAGGAGGTGCGATCGCAGTACGCCGATGAACGGCGCACCGAGATCGTTCCGGACCAAGGAGAGATTAGCCTCGAGGACTTGATAGCCGATGAAGAGATGGTCGTGACCATCAGCCATACCGGCTACATCAAGCGCAATCCCTTCTCCGAGTATCGAGCGCAAAGGCGAGGTGGACGTGGCCGCAGCGGGGCCAAGGTGAAGGATAGGGACTTCGTCGAGCAGCTCTTCGTGGCCTCGACCCATACCCAGGTTCTTTGCTTCACCTCCGCCGGCAAGTGTCATTGGCTGAAGGTGCACGAGATTCCTTTTGGTGGTCGCACGGCGCGGGGCAAACCGGTCGTCAATCTTCTCCAGCTCGCCAAGGGGGAGCGATTGGCGGCCGTGCTGCCGGTCAAGGAGTTCGCCGAGGATCGTTACATAGCGATGGTCACGGCCAGGGGCATCATCAAGAAGACCGACCTGACCGCGTATGCCAATCCGAGGGCCGGGGGGATCATTGCGTTGAGCATCGACGAGGACGATCGTCTCATCGCTGCTCGCCTTACGAGCGGAGACAGCGAGATCCTCATATCGACGAGGAAGGGGCTTGCCATCCGCTTCTCGGAAAAAGACGTCCGGCCAATGGGCAGGACCGCACGCGGTGTGAAGGCAATAGGGTTGGATGCGGGCGATGAGGTGGTGGGCTTCACTGTCCTCGAGGAGGGTACGATACTCACCGTTACCGAGAACGGGTACGGTAAGAGGACTCCCGTCGACGACTATCGAATCCAGTCTCGCGGAGGCAAGGGGATAATCACGATCAAGACCTCCGCTCGAAATGGACAGGTGGCGGGCGTGGGGCAGGTCAGAGACGATGATCAGATTATGCTCGTGACCAATATGGGAATGCTCATCCGCATGAAGGCCAGCGACATATCGATCATTGGCCGCAACACGCAGGGTGTTCGATTGATCAGTCTGGAGTCACGAGAGGAGAAGGTGAGCGGCTTTGCATGGATTGCCGAGCCAGAGGACGAGGAGGCAGGTGGCGGACCGGTCAAGCCGGCGGAGCTCGTAAACGGAACCCCTCCCGATGGCGAGGACGACGAGCCGGCAGGCGAGGAGTCATGATCGGGCCGGTTCGAGACTCGTCTAGAAAGAGTCCCAACCGCCTGGTTCTGCTCGGGCGCCTGGCTCTCATCCCCATGCTCGCAACCTTCTTGATGGCGTCGGCCATCGGCTGCAATGATCGAGGCCCCGAGGCTTCCCTTCATAGAGCTGACGAGCTGGCCTTCCAGGGCCGCTATGAAGAGGCCGTCTTCTTGCTCGACGAGATGATCGCGTCCCTGCGGAACGCTCGTGGTAAGGAGGCGGAGGCCCTTAGGCTAGAAGCCATCGCGAAGGCGGCTCGATACGTGCACCTTTTTCAGAGGCGTCCAGAACAGGCCCTTTCATACTACCGGAGAATAGCCGAGCTCTCCCCAGGGTCGGATGAGGCCTTCGACGCCAGGCAGCGGATGGCGAAGATTCACCTGGAGTCCAACGATCGGCCTGCAGCAATCTCGCAGTATCAAGCGCTAGTTGCCGGTTTCTCCTCCAGAGAGAACGTGGATCAGTTCCAGTATGCCCTCGCCCGTTCCTACTTCGCCATGGGCGACATGGAACAGTCCCGTACGGAGGGGCGGTATCTTTTGCGGCACTGGCCGGATTCAGACTACGCCGACAGGGTAAGGATGCTCATCGCCACGACGCATCAGGTTCAGGGACAGATGGAAGAGGCCCTGGAGGCTTTCAAGTCGGCGCGAGAGAAGACCGACGATGCCGACCTCGAGGTTCGCGCCCTCTTCGAGGAGGCGGGATGTCTTGCGAGCTTGGAGCGAGAGGAGGAGGCCATGGCCGCCTATACGAAGGCTCTAGGTACGCATCCCGAGCCGAGGCTGGTTCGCATGCGGATGAAGATGCTCGAGGAGCGGATGTCCAGGCGAGGCGTGGAGAACCTTGGGACGGTTTGGTAAGGAGGCTCGATTGCTCGATCTGAAAAAGTCTCGTTCCATGATGGCCAAAGCGTCGATGTTGATGCCGGGAGGCGTCAACTCTCCAGTGAGAGCCTTCAAGGCCGTCGGCGGTGATCCCCCCGTGTTGGTGCGTGGCGAGGGCCCCTTCGTTTGGGACATGGATGGCAACCGCTACATCGATTGGGTCGCTTCCTGGGGACCCCTTATCTTGGGTCATTCTCCGCCGCCGGTCGTGGAGGCCGTGCAGAGGGCCGCTTCTGATGGGACCAGCTTCGGCGCCCCCACTCCAAGAGAGGTAAGGCTCGCCGAGCTGATCCGAGAGACCATGCCCCACATGGAGAAGATGAGGATGGTCTCTAGCGGCACCGAGGCCACGATGAGCGCTATCCGTCTCGCAAGGGCCGCGACCGGAAGAGACGATATCGTGAAGTTCGATGGTTGCTTCCACGGTCACGGTGACAGCTTGCTGGTCAAGGCCGGCTCCGGTGTCGAGAC
>SKWY01000037.1 GCA_007128675.1 Deltaproteobacteria bacterium
CCAGAGCCAGCCGCCAAGACGACCGCTGACCCACAACTTTCGGCGGCTCGGAGGGTAGAGCATTCGAGCGGTGTCTTTCAAGATCGTTGGACAAAGCAGTCGCCAGCTCATGGCAATCGCAAGGCGGCTCTCGCGCTCGACACACCTACGTTTCACTGTCCAGGTGAAGTCTCTCTTGCGCTCAAAGGTGCGACTTCTTCACTTGAATCAATCGCTCGCCAAAGCTCCTCGCACAGGCAAGTGGGCTCTTTCGGGAAGGGGCGCCCGCAAGGCCAGGAAAAAAGAGCCCGCCTTCCTACCCACGCTTCCAAGGGCCGGAACGGCCGCCTTCCTTCTCTTGCAGCATCACCTCGCGAATGACCATGCCTCGATCGATCGCCTTGCACATATCGTAGAGCGTAAGGCCCGCAACGGAGACGGCCGTCAATGCCTCCATCTCCACGCCCGTGGGACCCACGCTCTCGCAGGTGGCCCGAATGACGATCTCCGCTTCGGCCTCGCCGTCATTGGGAGCATGATGGGGCTCGAGATCCACCGAGACGTGGGTGAGAAGGATGGGGTGGCATAACGGAACGAGGTCGCTCGTCCGCTTCGCGGCCATTATTCCGGCGATACGGGCGGCCGCCAGCACATCACCCTTCTTGGCGCGGCCTTCTTCGATTACCTCGAGGGTCTCAGCGCGCATCGAGATGCGGGCCAGGGCAACCGCGCGCCGGCGAGTGTCTTGCTTTTCCCCCACATCCACCATGCGGGCATGACCTTCTTCATCGAGATGGGAAAGGGATGTGGGCTCATCCTTCGTTTCGAGAGAGTTCTCGTCCTTCGATCCAACCGGCGGCCTTTTCATGGCGTTCCCTCCTCCATGTCGAGCCGCATGGTCTCGACCTCGGTGCCGGCCCCAAAGAACGTTTCCCCTTGGGGAAGAACGAGAAGGCAGTTTCCTCTATGGGCGGCGCCAAGAAGAGCGGACGACTGCCCGCCGGAAAGCGAAGCCAGAAGCCGGCCTTCATCGGACCTCCTCACCCGGCCCCTCAGATAGTATCTCTTGTCGGGCTTCTTTTTCACATCCTGCTCTAGAGTGGCGATGCACATAGGGCGAAACAGCTCCCGGTGACCCTGCATGAAACGCAGCGCCGGCCGAACGAAAATCTCGAAGCCAACGAAAGTAGAGGTGGGATTGCCTGGCAGCCCGAAGAAGGGGACACCCTCGATGGAGCCCATGGTCTGGGGGTTACCCGGCCTCATCGATACCTTGAAGAACTCCAGCTCACCCATCTCCTCTAGTACGGGTCTGACAAAATCCAGATCCCCCGCGCTTACCCCTCCGGAGGCGATGATGAAGTCTGCTTCGCCGGCGGCCCGCGCCAAGGCCTCACGCGTGGCGACAGGCTCATCCGGAACGACCGGGTAGCGCAGAGGCAAACCACCGGCCTCCAGAACCTGCGCGCTGATGGAGTAGGAGTTCGAGTTTCGGATCTTGCCGGGCCCAGGCTTCTCGGTTACCTCAACGAGCTCGTCGCCCGTCGAAAGAACGGCAACCCGGGGGCGCCGATAGACGGGGGCACTCTCGTGCCCAGTGGAAGCAAGCAGACCGACTGCTGGAGCTCCCACCACATCGCCCCTGGAAAGCACTGCCTCTTTCGCCTTCACTTCCTCGCCGCGGTAACGGATGTTCTCGCCCACCCGAGCCGCCCGCATGACGCGAACGGTACCACCAGGCATGCTCGACCTCTCGCCGGGCTCGGTGTGCTCGACCATGACGACCGAATCGGCACCTTTCGGCATGGGCGCGCCGGTCATGATTCTCGCCGCCTGTCCCTCCCCGACCTCCTCCTCCGAGGAGTCGCCGGCGGCTATGTAGGAGACTATCGAGAGGGTGACCGGATGCTCCCTGGAAGCATCGGCAACCGACACCGCGCGAACGGCATAGCCATCCATGGCCGAGTTGTCGAAAGGAGAGATGTCGATATCCGAGCGGATGTCTTCCGCCAACACTCGGCCCAACGCCTCCAGCATCGAGGCTGACTCGGGCTCCAGACGACGACAGCGGGAGAGGACACGCTCACGGGCCTGCTCGACCGAAATGGTCACGGCTTGCTCCTTGGGTTTCAAGTGGGATCCGCGCCAGAGGTTAGCGGCGCCAAGGAGACCTTGTCCACAAGATGCGCAATCACAAGAGGTTTCTCTTCTTCTCTTCTTTGCGCCTGTCCACACGAATGGACGCCCCCTTTTCCCACTCTTCGGCCCAGCCGTGATTGGCCATACTTTCACCCTGTCTTATCATTCCATCTTGCACGGGCCAGCCACTGGCCTTTCTTTCCACAAACCCGGCCGGCCTCTTGCCGGCCAGAGCACGGGAGGAGCAGCATGCACGTAATCGCGGACTTTGGCCTCATTCCTCTTGGAGTTGGCGTTTCCCTATCGAAGTATGTCGCCGCTTGCGAGCGTGTGATCAAGGAGGCTGGTCTCGAGCACAAGCTTCATGCCTACGGCACCAACATAGAAGGAGAGTGGGAGGATGTCCTCTCGGCAATAAGACGATGCCATGAGGTAGTCCATGAGATGGGAGCACCTCGAGTAAGCACCGTGGTCAAGCTGGGCACTCGAACCGACCGATCCCAGTCCATGAACGACAAGATCCGAAGTGTCGAGGAGAAGACCGCCGACTGAGGCATCGCCCCGGATCGAGGCATCACCAGACTAGGCCGAGAGGGGTATCTTTTCTTGGTCGCCGTTCAGTAGGTGAACGCGTTCAGCTTCTGTGCGGCCCTGCGAATAGTAATTCCGCGAATTCTCCTAGATTTAGGCAGAAAGGCCATGGCACGCCTTTTGCTATCAGCCCCCTCATCATGAAAAAAGCAATACTGAAGTTTGGGGCTTTTCGGGATCTTACAACCGCGACAATCGCCGCTTTACTCGCTACCGCCTGCGTGGATCAGCACAATCCACCGGCCGTTCAAAATCTGAACGCCGCCGGTGCGGTGCCGGCCCATCTCTCCGGGCTCCCGGCCCCGGGATCACCGGAAGCGGTGGGGTCGCTTCTGCTGGCCAACGACTGCCAAGTCGCTGCCTCCACCATGGTCGACGAGGCTGGTCTGTACTCCCAGGCGGCGGGCGCGATCGTGAAGGCAAGAGCGGGGACCGATGGCGTGTGCGGAACCGTCCAGGACCGGATATTCAAGTCGCTCGACGATATCCTCGACCTGCCCTACGTCGGACCGCGCAATCTGGAGCGCCTCGTTTTCTTCGCGAAGAGACGCGGCGCGGCCCCGAGCTATGCCGGGGGCACGATCGAAGGCGTGCACTTCACCGACGCCGAGGCCTTCAACGCTCTTTTCGCCGCCAATGGAGCAAGCTTCGAAACCCTCCATCAAGAAGCCGCTCTTCGCTCGGACGCCGTAAGAAACATCATCGATGCTCGTCCCATGGCTTCACTGGAAGAGCTGGCCCAGGTCTATCGTGTTGGTCCGAGCACATTGGAGCAGCTTCGAAACTGGTCTAGCCCCAGAGTTCAGGGCAGCTTCGTTCTCGATGCCGAGCGCTACGAAGGCATGGAGCCCGAGGCCTACTCCTTCCTCTTCGACAACGAAGTTTTCGCTTGGGATCTCGTCCAGTTCGCCGATTACGACGATACCGCCCTGGGCGAGATAGAGAGTTCTCTTGCGGCCGAGCTTTCGCGCAGGGTCGAAACAAGGCTCTTCGGCAGGCCGTTTCGAAGCGCCGATGAGGCCTTGGATGCCGTGCTTCAGACGGCCTCATCCATCCAGCGCCAGGTCAGGGTGGAAGGCTGGCAGTACCTCCAGTCGCTGTAACGGCAAGAGGAGCCTGCTCTAGAGAAGGCTAGGAGTCGTCTTCGACGAGCGTCTCTTCCGGCCGCCTAGCCTTCTCGAGGACCAGACCCTTTGCTTGGGCTCGGTCGACGGCCGCGGCAAAGGCTACGAACGATGGGTACTCGCTCGCGGAAACCCGAGTCAGCTCCAGTTCGAGTCGCTCGCTAATCATCACCTCGGCCCCTTCGCGCTCCAGGGTTCGCACAAAAAGCCCCATGGAGGTCCGAAGGTTCACCTGCCTGGGCTCTTCGGCGAGGCGGTAGCCCTCTGGAAGAGCAAGCGTGACCTCGAGTTCCCGTATGGGCTCGCTCTGAAGAAGCATGGGCAACCGCCGCTCCGAGAGGCGAACCAGGCGGCGCGAGATGAGTGCCGGGAAGAAGGCACCACCCGGCAGCTCAATGACACCATCTCCGACTGTCCCCCAGCCAACTATCTCGAACTCATAGGTCACGACCATGGGGGAGCCTGGAGAGGCATCCTCATCCGCTCCCTCGAAGGATAGATCCACGAGCCGAACCGGACCGAAGGACTGCGAGAGCGATGCCTCCACGGCCTGACGGCGCCTTTCATCATCTGCCTGCTCCATCCCCAGACGAACCATGGCACCCCAAAAGCCGGTATACGTATCCATGCCTCGAGCCAAGAGGTCTCCGCTCTCATCTACCTCGAGATGGAGCACTGAGCGCCGGGACTCCTGGCTCCTCGGCACACTCGGAGTAGTGACAATCTCGAGGCTTCGGCCGGGTTCCGCAAGAAGAATGGCTGGACGGCCGGCGTGGATCGGACGCAGCGTCCCAATTGGGCCAGTCCTCACGTTCTGATCGAGCCAGATATGAGGACCCCCATCACCGGGATCGACACGGAGCACCGCGTAGCGGTAGAGATCTCCCGCCGGGAAGCGCC
>SKWY01000025.1 GCA_007128675.1 Deltaproteobacteria bacterium
ACCAAAACCAGGGAAGTGATCGCTCCAACTAGGGCTCTGACTAATTGAGACATAGAGCATGCTGTCGTCGGCGGAGAAGAAGGCGCCTAGGAACACACCGTAGTTCTCGATGTTGCGTTCATGGGGAATGAAGCGCCACTCGACCTTGTCCCCGAGCGCCAGCCTCACCTCTGGATCGTCGTAATCGATGAACTCACTCGCGCCGGGATCCGAAAAGATGGAGAGATCGATCCGAACGATGCGTCTAGGGGTCAAGGCTATGATCTCGTTTCGCTGCTTCGAATGGGCAATCGCGTATGGAGCTTGTGGTGGAGCACCGGCCCACTGTTCACCGCCGAAGAGGATCCGGCTATGAAGCACGTCCACGACTTCACGGTCTATGTCGATCACGACAAGACCATGATCGATCCCATAGACCCGCCCCGAATCCTCATCGAGCACCAAGGCATAAGGGTCTAGGCCGAATGGTTCGGGATAGACGTGGCTCAAGAGGGGAAGAACGAGGCTTACCGTCTCGCCGCCTCCGAGGGTGAATTCGGTCGCGTCGATCGCATAAGCGGGGCCACCGAACTCGGGCTGCTTGAGACGGATGGCATAGTCCCCCCCCGCCACGCTGCCGAACGAAAAAGAGCCGTCCGACTCGGGCTCCGTGGTCCTGACAACGGTCCAGTCATCGGGGTTGTCGCCGGAGCCCACGCGGAGGAGTTCTACCTCCACTCCGTGGAGGCCGAGCGCTTGGGATAGTTGGCCTAGGCCCTCCTGGTCTCCTTTGAACTCCCGGCTCGAAAGAGCGCTACTCGACTGCCCGAAGCCCTCGCTCGAGGCGAGGCGTCCCTCAATCTTGCCTCTGCCGCAGATACATCCGGGAGTTATGATAATCGTGAGAAGAAAGACGATGATGAGCATAAGGCTCCATCTGTTCGCTGGTGTGCGAGTCGAAGCATTCATGACGTTTCACGTGTCTCCGTCCATGGTTTCGGCACGAGATTGGCGGCTTGAAGGCTTCGCTTTTCTCGGACGAATCGTTATGTTGGAGGCATTCTATCCTAATCGGTATCCTAATCGGCCGAGCATTTGCCTTTGACCAGTCCGTAATTACTCCGTGGCTCGATTCTCTGCATAGCCAGGACCCCCCCCCATCACAGCGAGCGTCGAGCCTTAGGCAAGCCGAATGGGATGGCTCTTTGCCGGGTTTTTCCTGCTCGTGACGACAGGCTTGTCGCTGGAGCATGGTTGGCCGTGTCTTCGCTAGTTGTCCTTTAGTGTCTTCCGCTGTAGCATCCCGCTCGCCCGAGCAGATCCTTCATATAACGTGTTGGAGTTCCAATGCGTCACATGATGCAGGGCGTTTCAGGCATCGACAGCCTCTTTGACCTTCGGGTGTGCCGGACTGAGGCCTAGTGCCTCCATTTCTTGGAGAAAATCCATGCGGTCCACGATTCGCCTAGTCCTCGTCTTGTCCACATTGAGTCTCGCTTTCTTGGTCTCCGGGTGCTCTGGCTCCGAGGAGCCTGCAGACGACCTATGCGCCGCCATCACGTGTGGCGAGAACACGAACGCCTGTGTCGTGGAGGACGGCGAGGCCGTCTGTCCCTGCGTCGAGGGTTGGGGCAATTGCGACGGTGACCACGAGACCGGCTGTGAAACCTCTCTCTTTTCGGTCGACAACTGCGGAGCTTGCGAATTCGCCTGCATCATCGACAACGCTACGAGTAGATGCACAGACGAAGGCACATGCGAGATCGCCGCTTGCGACGAGCTTTGGGGTAACTGCGACGACGATGTGGCAACCGGCTGTGAGACTCGGCTCGTTTCCGAAGAGGACTGTGGTGCTTGCGGCGCGGCTTGCATCATCGACAACGGTACGGGCCAATGCACCAATGAAGGCACATGCGAGATTGCCGCTTGCGACGAGCTTTGGGGAAACTGCGACGACGATGTGACAACCGGCTGTGAGACCCAGCTCGTTTCCGATGAGGACTGTGGTGCTTGTGGCGCGGCTTGCATCATCGACAACGGTGCGGGTCAATGCACCGGCGAAGGCGCATGCGAGATCAATGAGTGTGATACCGGGTGGGATAGCTGTGACGGTGATAATGCCACCGGGTGTGAGGCATCGCTCACATCGGTCGAGCACTGCGGTGCCTGCCACGTGGCCTGCACCATCGAGAACGGCACTGGCACCTGCGCCGACGGCACTTGTCAGATTGCAAGCTGCGACCCCGGCTATGGCACCATGGACAACGATCCCGCTACGGGCTGTGAGTGTGAACCTACCGACGGGCCGGATCCTTTGGATTTCCGCGACCGCAACTGTGACGGAATCGTGGGCGGAGACGCGAGCATCGGTGTTTTCGTATCCATTGCGGGAGACGACTCCTCGATCGGAAGTCAGTCGCACCCGGTACAATCCATCAACCGTGGCATCGAGATAGCCGCGCAGAGAGCCGGCCCGCGGCGCGAGGTCTACATCGAAGCGGGTGGTTACAACGAGACGATCGAGCTTACAGAAGGCGTCAGCCTTTACGGCGGCTATAGGGGGTTGGTGGGCGGTGGCTGGGACAGGTCGCCAACCCACGAGACGTTTATTGTGGGGGGAACGACGGCGGTCAGCATACATGGGCTCGACGCCGACGAGGTCACGCTCGAACTCTTGACGATCCGTTCGGTCAACGCCACCGATCCGGGCGATAGCTCTTATGCGGTTCGTCTATTCGACAACACGGAGATGGTCACAATCAGCCATAGCGTTCTCATCGCCGGTAATGGTCGACAAGGCTCTGTCGGGATGGTCGTCCCTTCCGGTGGCGCTGGGTACGGCGGCAACGACGCCGTAGGTAGAACGGGAGGAGATGAGCAGCGCTGTGTAAGCTTCCTGGGCAGGTGCTCCGAAACCGACTCTTTCGGCGGCGCCGGAGGAGACGGTGCCACATATGTGACCTCTGCGGAGAGGGGGGCCGGTGGGGGGACGGACCTGGGTGGATTCAGCGGACAGCCAGGAGAGAGGAGCTGTTTTCTGTTTGACCTCTCGGGAGGAGATGCAGGAGATGGGACCAATGGGCCTCACGGCAACCATGGCGCCATGGCCAACCAATTGGGAGTCATCAATAGTCTGGCTTTGTACGGACGTGCCGACGGTGGCAGCGGCTACCCCGGCTTCCCTGGTGGTGGCGGTGGTGGCGGCGGCGGTGGTGGAATACCTGGCGACTGGCTTAACAATGATTGTATCTACGACCCTAATGCTCAGGGTGGTGGCGGCGGTGGTGGTGGCGCAGGTGGCGAGGGCGGCGGCGGAGGCGGCGGTGGTCAGGGAGGCGGCGGCTCCTTCGGCGTCGTTTCTTCGAACTCGCCCCTTACCCTGGTTTCTACGACAATCCGGACGGGTGATGGAGGCGACGGAGGCGACGGAGCAGATGGAGAACAGGGCTCCATGGGAGGCTTGGGCGGTTCGGGCGCGGCCGCGCCCACCGGGCTAGGCGATAGAGGTGGCGACGGTGGAGACGGTGGGCGAGGCGGTGATGGCGGCTCCGGGGCCGGCGGTGCGGGCGGCCCCTCCATCGGCATCCTCTGGACTGGAGTAGCGCCGACTTTCGTGGACGTGGACGAGAGCGAGTGGGAGCTCGGCGACCCCGGGCTTGGCGGCTCGGGAGCCCCAGGCGCTCCAGGTGGACCCAACGGTCTTCAAGAGACGGTCCACGAGGTCAGCGAGTCCGACTGAGGGTCGTGGCTTTCGGCATGGCTCGAATCGGAAAAGGCTAGTCGATAGGGATAGCCTGGGCGTTCTGCCTCGAAATGGGCACAATAGGCGTCGTCACTAAAAGGCAAGAACTCTCTTTCGCTTGCGCCAAGCGGGAGGAAGGGGCGATTCATTAGGCCTTCATGTCGGCAAGTAAGTCGGTATGGCCAAGCGAACGCTCGTTCCGCGAATCGATCAAACAGTGAAGGTGGATCCTATGCCTGTGCGTGTCTCCGGAATCGAGTTGGAGCTCGACGAGGTGGGGCAGGAGCCCCCTCGGTTGGCGACCCGTGTCGGGCGGGCACTAGGAATCGACCCGGCTCGGATCGTCGATCTTCGCATTGTCCGCAGATCTCTCGATGCTAGAGGGAAGAGAGCCCCTCGTTTCGTCTTCACCGTGGACGTTACGCTGGCCGGCAGCGCGCGACAGGCATCTACCGAGGACGTCGGGCCGTTGTGGGAGCCTGGAGCCCGGCTTCGTGTCGAGCCTCGGCCGGTGATAGTCGGTATGGGGCCTGCTGGAATGTTCTGCGCCATCGCGCTGCTCGAGGTCGGCATCGCCCCCGTTATCCTGGAGCGGGGCAATCCCGTCGAGGTGCGCAAGCTCGACGTAGCACGTCTCTATAGGCAGGGAGAGCTCAACGCGAACAGCAATGTCTCATTTGGAGAGGGCGGGGCAGGAACATTTACGGACGGTAAGCTGTCCGCCAGGACGAAGGATCGGGCGGCGATGGAGGTTCTGCGCTTACTAGTTGAACTGGGCAATGCGGATCCGGACATACTCATCACGAGCAGACCGCACCTGGGCTCGGAACGTCTGCCTTCCGTGGTCGCGACCATTAGGCAAAGGCTCCTCGAGGCCGGCTGTGACATTCGCTTCGGAGCCCGCGTCCAGGACGTCCTGGCCGATGACGGCCGCGTCACGGGAGTGCGTTTGGCCGGGGGCGAGATTCTAGAGTCCTCGGAGGTGGTCTTGGCACCGGGAAACGCG
>SKWY01000131.1 GCA_007128675.1 Deltaproteobacteria bacterium
GGGTGCCATCCTTTCTATGGAAGCGGTCGAAAGCGAGGATTCCATGTCGAGGAGGAAATGGATAACAAGTGGCTCGTTCGAGGAGCCTGGAAACGAAGGCCGCGTCGGGCTCCGTGTCTCCATGGAGTCCATAGGCACGACGGAACACCAAGTACCGAACATATCTGCGAGGGTCGAGTACCGACTGCGATCCGGGGTGAATGAATGCACCACTGGGAGCGTTGCCGACGCCGACTACATGGACGTGGTAGTCGGTGAGCCTCGTTGGATCGAGCCCCTCGAAGGCGGCATCACAGAGCTCCCGAGCTTTCTTGGGCAGAGACTCGAGGCGGCCGTCCCGCCGCAGGCGACGTGTTCGAACCGCGGACTTGACATCCGCCTTGATTGAACGGATTGCCCTGACAAGGTTCGTCTTCGATCTTTGCTTCTCGATTGTTCGCCGGCGACTCATTCAGGTTTCGGTTTACATCGGACGGGTATCTTTGGAAACACGCAAAGAGTAGGAGCCCGCATCAAGACCGCGATGGCCTACTTTCACCATGATGCCCAGGCGTCGTGGCCTCGAGCTCTCATCCAGTACTCCGCCTTGACCAAACTCGTGAATACGCGGACTTTGCTCGCCTCAGTGGCCTGAAGGAAGCTGGAGAGCTGGGTCGACTCGTCCCTTACGAGAACACCTGCCGGAAGCTGGGCCTTCTGCCATCGCGCGAGCATTGCTCCCAGGGCCAGCTTCCCAGACTCGGCCTCGATGCGGGAGGCTCGTCGCAGATCAATCACGAGCCCGAGAGGCCGCAGCCCTCGGTCCAGCATGCGGCGCGCCGACGCGGCCATCTCGCTCAAGAGAAGAGCCTTGCGGCCGTCGCTTAGGCCGGGGCAATCGTAGATTTGACAGTATGCGATTCCTCCTACCATCGAAATCCGGTAGTTCTCACCGTCTGACCAAACGTGCATCCTCATTCCCCCCATCACGCAGAGCCAGCTCGTCGTTGGCTTCGCCGTTTTCCGACCTCTGTTCGGCTCGACTACCGTAGGTGTGCGGTCAATCATGTCGATGGGGAAGGCATGCCAAGGGGGCGATCGCCGGTCCCAAGATCCGGGACGGCGACGAACTCGTGGGCTAGTCGAAGCGGCATTCGAGCTGGGTCACCGTGGCCTCGCGGGCGCCGACGCGAGTCTTGCGAATCGATCCTCTTGGCTGTTCGAAGACCTATCGCCCACTCTCTTGCCGCGGATCGAGGAACGAGGGGAGCCATCGACGCAAAGGCCGTTTTCGAAACAGCAGCCGCCTATCAAGCGCCAACCCTTGGAGCAAAGCGACAGAGAGGTTCATACCTAATTTGCGCTCGAGGGTTAGTGCCTGGCTTGGTTCCTACGTTCGGAAGGGGTTCGTCAGGAAGGTAATCCATGGACAATCAACATCAGGATGGACTAAACCGCCTCCATGCCTAGGTCGCGGCTTCATTGGTGGATCCTGGCCGGAATGCTCTTCGGCGCCTTGTGGGGAACTCTCCTGAACGTTGCATACCTCGATGGCTTCGAGGCTCAGGCAAGGGAAGAGCTGCTTGGCGACGAGTGGACTGTCGAAGAGGAGATATCCGCTTCCCGCGAGATCCAGCAGGCGGTTCAGCGCCGCTTCTCGCAGACCGTGTTCGGCGGGCTGGCACATGGCGTGGGCACGATTTTTCTCTCTTTGCTGATGATGGTCGTGATCCCCCTCGTCTTCTCGTCCCTCGTCTCCGGGGTTGCGGGAATGGGCAGCGCGAGAAGCCTCGGTCGATTCGGATGGAAGGCGGGCAGCTGGTACGTCACGACGAGCTTCTTGGCCGTTCTGACGGGGCTCTTGCTCGTGAACCTGTTTCGGCCGGGTCAGGGAAGCACGATGCCTCTTCCCATATCGGCTACCGCCCAGGTGCAGGTGCCGGAGTCGGGGTGGGACCTCGTCCTGCGCTTCTTTCCAAGCAACATTGTCCGTAGTGCCGCCGAGTTCGATCTCATCCACTTGATCCTTTTCGCGATCCTCTTCGGCGTGTTCTTGCTCCAGGCCCCAGAGCGACTGCGTTCCTCGTTGATCCTCTTCTTCGAGGGCGTCTTCCAGGTCATGATGAAGATGACTCTCTTCGTCATCAAGCTGGCCCCCATAGGTGTGGCTGCTCTCATAGCGCGGCTCGTCGCCCAGACCGGTCCGTCGGTCTTCGTGGAGCTTGCCGGTTATGCCGCTACGGTGGCCGCGGCTCTCGCCGTGCATCTGTTCGTCACCCTGCCGCTCCTCTTCTTCCTTCTCACCCGTCGCAACCCCTTCATCGTCATGAAAGCCATGAGCCCGGCACTACTGACGGCTTTCTCGACGGCTTCCAGCTCGGGCACCCTTCCCCTGACCATGCAGAGACTCGAGGGCGGCGTCGGAGTGGGGCACAAGAGCACCAGCTTCGTGCTTCCTCTCGGCGCCACGATCAACATGGACGGCACCGCGCTGTACGAGTGCGTCGCGGTGCTGTTCGTGGCGAATGTCTATGCTGCCGTGAATCCCGCGTTCACGATGACAATGGGGGCCCAGGTTACGGTCGTCATCTTGGCGCTGGTGGTCAGTATAGGCGCCGCCGGCATTCCTCATGCGGGACTGGTCATGATGGTGATCATCTTCAAGGCGGTGGGGCTGCCGATCGAGCTCACGGCCTTGCTTTGGGCGGTCGACAGGCCGCTCGATATGTGCCGAACGATGGTCAATGTATGGAGCGACAGCATGGGCACCACGGCTATCGCCCTTAGCGAGAAAGACCTCGATGAAAAGGTGTTGTTCGATTCGAGCGAGCCGGCTTCGGCCGTAATCACTTCGGCTGAAAGTGGCTCCGGCGCCGCAACACAATCCGATAGCCGCCGCTCGAGGACTGGATGAGGCGATGAGGCGTCTTTCCCCCGTGCTTCGGGTGGTAGGTCTCGTGGCACTTGGCGTCACATCGCTGTTAGTGCTCGTGATGCTTCCTCGCGTGCGAGCAGGAGGGGAGCTGGTCTACAGCACCTTCGAACTCGAGCCGGGGGTGTTGCTCGAAGCCACGGAACGCTTGATGCGTGGCCCATTCGCGGGGACGGTGGTGCTTATCTTGTCTCATCGAGAGCAAGGAACGGTGGGAGTCGTCATTGAGGGCGGATTGAACGATTGGGAGCCCATGGCTCATCCGCCAAGCCCCGCGCAGACCGAGAATGGGGCGTCGACAGATGGGCGAAGGGTGCTGATCGAGGCAGGTGTTGCGGCCGACAGGGTAGGTTGGGGTGGTCCCGTCAAGCCAAACTCGTTTCTCGTTCTTACATCACGCCCGCATGGAGAGAAGGATTGGCGATGGGGCGAGATCTGCGAGGATTTATGGGCCCTCGATCCTGTCGACCTCGAGCAGGCCGTAGCGGTGATGGATATCCTTCCCGAGGCAAGGTTGCTGGCCGGCCTTGTCGCGTGGAAAGACGAGCAGCTCGTCTGGGAGATCCTAAGAGAGTTGTGGCGTGTCGTCCCGGCCTGCTCAAAAAAACCTCTTGGCAAGGAGACCGACAGGAAATGAGCGAGGAGGTCGGCGTGTCCAAGGCGGTACAAGTCCGCGGGCTTCGAAAGAGGTTTGGTACGGTCGAGGCGCTTCGTGGTCTCGATATCGATATCGAGCCGGGGGCATTTTATGCTCTCTTGGGGCCCAATGGCTCGGGCAAGTCGACGACCATATCCATCTTGTCCGGAGTGTATGAGGCGGACGATGGGCAGGTGCGGTTGCTTGGCCGGGATCCGGCCGTTGAACCCCTGGCTCTGAAGGCGCGTATCGGGGTCGTTCCCGAGGAGCTCATGCTCTTCGAGCGGCTCACGGGAAGGCAGTACCTTGTCTTCTGTGGACGAATGTACGGTCTCGCCGGAGGAGAAGCCGCCGCGCGAGCCCAGGAACTCTTGAGGCTAATCGATCTCGAGAGTGCCGCCTCCGAGATGATCGTTGGGTACTCGAAGGGAATGCGTAGACGACTGGCCATCGCGGCTGCCCTGGTTCATGCTCCGAGGCTCGTATTCCTGGACGAGCCCTTCGAGGGGATAGACGTAATCGCGGCGGGAGTGATTCGGGATCTGCTGGCCGAACTCGCGCGCCGGGGAGTCAGTATTCTGCTCACAACCCATGTCCTGGAGATCGCCGACAGGCTCGCAACGCATGCCGGCATCATCAATGAAGGCCGAATGCTGGACGTGGGATCCTTGAAGGAGCTCTTCTCTAGACACGAGGCCGGATGCCTTGGCGAGGTCTTCGAGAAGCTTGTTGGAGTGCCGGCTTCCAGAAGAGCCAAGCTATCCTTCTTCTCCGGCGAACCCCAGGCGTATCCCGCGGAGAAATGATGGATCGGCTCCTTTCTAGGTCCGCCCGTGCGGGTGTTTTCCAAGCGGCGAAGGATTGTCCCGGGGTAGAGGCATGAACCGGGAAGTGAACCCGCCCGGCTTTGTCGCGCACCTCTTGATCCTGTGGCGCATGCGTCTATGGGCCGCGGCAAACGCCAGCCGTGGGCTACGATTGCCACCTGTGCTCATACATCTTCCGGCCTTGATTCCAGGGATCCTACTGGCGGCCGCGACCTTTTCGCTGATGGTTCATCCAGTCGTGGCGAAGGATCCCGTCATCTCTCGCTTCTTTCTTGGTCTCATTTGCTTCGTTGCCGGACTGGTTTGGTGCGCTTGGCCCATTCTTTCCGCCGGCGTCGACGATCA
>SKWY01000336.1 GCA_007128675.1 Deltaproteobacteria bacterium
AGGTAGCCTATCCACAGCACCATCTCGGCGATGGCGGCCGCCCTCGGGTTGATCTCGATGCCCAGGAACTGGTGCGGATCGACCGTGACGCCCTTCATCTCCATGAGCGTCTGCGTCTCGCCGAGGTCGGCCAGCAGGTTCAGCACCTCGCCCTCGAGCCGCTTCATGTGTTCCAGCGTCACATACAGAAAGTTGCCGCTGCCGCAGGCTGGATCCAGAACGCGCACTTCGCAGAGTTTGCGGTGGAAGCGGGACACGAGCTTCGCCGCGTCCTTCTCCTTGCCCTCCTCGGTAAGGACGAGCGCCGCGCTCCTGACGGCGTTCCAGTCCTCGCGCAGTGGCTCAATCACCGCTGGCATGACCAAACGCTCGACATAGCTTCGGGGCGTGAAGTGGGCGCCCAGCTTGTGTCTCTCTCTCGGGTCAAGGGCGCGCTCCAGGAGAGTCCCGAAGATGGCCGGCTCCACGTCGCGCCAGTCCGCCTCGGCCGCCTCTATCAAGAGCCGAAGCTGGTTCTCGTCGAGCGGGAGCGCCTTCGGATCCTGGAAGAGGTTGCCATTGAAACGAAGGAGGTTCCGCATGAAGGCGGGATGGGGAAAGAAGGTTCCCTCATCCATGCTCCGCCACAACGACTCGCAGGCCCCCACGAACTTCTCAGGCGAGCCGAGGCCCTTCAGAAGCTCGGTGAAGCCGTCCCTTGGGAGCAGGTCCACGTCCTCGGCGAACATCGTGAACAAGCACCTCATCAGGAAGGCCGCGACGTCCGCCGGGTCGTGACCACCCTTCTCCAGCGCCTGGGCGAGCACGGCGAGCTTCTCCGCCACCCGGCGCGTGACCTTTGCTGCGCGCTTGCTCGGATCCAGCGCTTGTGGGTCGGTCCAGACCAGGTGAAGACGCTCACGAATCTCCGGCTTCTTCAGATCGTTCAAGGGGATCCTGAAGGACTGGGGGTCGGGAAAAGGCTGGAATGCCTTCCCGGTCTGCGAGAACTCGCTGTACAGCTCGATGCAGTGGCCCACGTCGACGACGACGATGAAGGGCGGGACGGGATCTCCCTCGGGGAGCGCGCGGGCGTAGCGCTCGGCCTGCGCCCGGGCGGCCTGCATGGCGCTGTCCCATCTCTTCGTCCCTCGGATGGCCATGCCCTTCCGCATGCGCCTTGGTTTGGTCACCTTTCCTACGTCTTCGAGGATGACGTGATCAGCGCCTTGCTTCGCCTCCAGTACGAAGCAGCCGCGCTTGTACAGGTCAATGTATCCCGTGCTGGTTTGCGGCCCGTCCCGAAACTCGACCGTGCGCTCGAAGGCGTATGTGTTTCGCTCGACTCTCTGCCCGGAACCGAGTGGCTTCTCGACGCCGATGATCTCGCACAGCTCTCCGAGGAACGGCTGGAAGTTGGCTCTCTCGGCGGCGGCGGAGCGTGACCAGCGTTCGATGAAGATCTCGACCTCCGCTTCGGAGACGGAAAGGGCGCGTTCGATGGTCTCGGGGAGGCTCCTGTAGGTGGGAAGCGTTTGGGAGTACCTTGCCACGGATGGAGGGAGGCCCTGCTCGTTGTACGACGAGGCATCGTCGATGGGCGCTGGCTCCTCGTCCTCCGAGCCGGACTCGTTCCTGCGCGGACCGGGAGGAGGCTTTTCGACCTGCTTCTCCCTGCCTGGTACGCCTCGGCACGGATCGGGCTCGGCGCCTCCTTCGATGTCCCCTTTCCTTCCTAGTAGGCGGTCGATGAGGACAGCCTTCTCGCGACCTATGTCTTTCAGGTTATGATCACGGCAGATCTCCTTCAGCTCTTTACGCGACAAGTCGTTGAGCAGCTCCTCGAGTCGAACCTTGCGGGAGCGTACGAGAGCGTCGACCACCGCTGCCTTCTTGCGGCGATCCGATACACTCAGTCCCACTTGATCGAGGAGCCTCCAAAGCTCCTCTCGCTTCATTCGGCCTAGAATGCCGCGCTTCGAGATTGCCGCCATCCGGTGTCCTCCCGATCCTCCGAAGACTCGGGGAATAGTCCTTCAAGGGCAACCGCAAGGCAAGCCACGACGGCTAGAACCAATGATCTTCACGGGACTCTCGGCTCGGGAAGACGACGTCACAAAGCCTTCCGAAGATCCAGATTGCCGCGCTGATCCAGGGGGTCTATTCCGCCTTCCTGGGTTACCAGCCGGCCGTCAACGCCGCTAGAGGATGCGGCCGAAGATGCACACCGCTTCCAATGACAGAGTTATCCGGCAGGTCTCGTGCCAAACCCGCGCCACCTAGTCAGAGGCAGCTCCCGACGGATATTGTCTGTGCAGCGAGCTGCGACTCGACCTGCGTACATCAGCATGACCAACCGTCGCGCACTGCTCTTCGACGCCATTCTGATGGGCCCCAAGGAAACCGCTGGAGGACAAAGGACGATGTAGATCGCTTGACAAGTCGTTCCACATCAACGCTATGCGCTGGTTAGCCCGTTTCATCGTCCGAGAGCGTCGAGGACGGCCTCTGGTCTCTTCTGTGCGATTCGCAGTAGGGCACGGGCTGGACCTTCCGGAACACGACGCCCCTGTTCCCAGTTCTGAAGCGTCGAGACACTCACACCTATCATCAACGCGAATTGCGTTTGGGACAAGCCGAGACGCTTTCGAACCGCCTTGATGTCAACCGGCCGCATCGAAAAGCGCCGACTTGCCTCCATTTCGCCCCTGCGGATCCTCCCCGCCTGCTTGACGCTCTCAACTAGTTTGGCAAAGTCTGTCTCTTTCATTTGAACTCCTCCTCGACAAGGCGCCGCAGTAACTTCGTCTGCTCATTGCTGAGGTTCGTCTGGCGGGACTTGCGGTATGCGAACAGCATGTAGATGGTGTCTTCTTCTTCCGCCCAGTAGTAGATGATCCGCAATCCGCCTCTCTTTCCCTTGCCGGGTTCCTGCCACCGCACCTTTCGCAGACCTCCCCCGCCCTGCAGCGCGGCTCCCTGCTCTGGCCGCAGCAACAGTGCGAGTTGAAGGGCCCGGTACTGCTCATCACGTACCAGATCCAGTATCTGCGACGTGAAGACCGGGGTCTCAACGAAGACCATGGCATCACTATACGCCAGTGGCGCACTCCGCGCAAGCCCCTTCCGTTTGGCCGCGCATCACGCTTGCAAGGCACCGATCGGGCTAGTCAACGCGTTGCCGTTCAGCTGCGGGGCGCAGCCCCGTCAGCTGCAACGTATCGATAAAAGCCGGCTGCCCTCCATGGCAGTAGAATCTGCGATTAGCTCACGAGAGGTCCCAATCGCCCCAAGAAAGGAGAACAGCCCATTAACACCATCTTCGCCGGACTGGACGTGCACAGCAAGCTCACCTCCTACGAACTCCAGGACAGCACAGGGTCCTGGTTCACGGGCAGGTCCTCACCACTCCCGAGGGATTCGAGAGGTTCGCGTCCGACCACAAGCTACCTCGTGCCACCAAGGTGGGTCTCGAGACGGGAAACACCTCCTTCTTCGTTGCTCGCATTCTCTCCGCTCTCGGCCTTGTTGATGGCATCGAGGGGTAGAGCCACCTCTATGAGCTTTTTGCGGGAGGTCATCGCGGCAGCTCCGAGGGGGCGGCGTTGTTGAGTCCACCTATGCTTCCTTCAATGAGCCCTGATTGCCGCCCAGGAAGCATAGAATGTCCTAAAAAAAACGATGCCTTGTGACATTGCTATGCTTCCCCTTTGTCTTGATTTGCGGTTTCGGAGGCGGTAGCTGCTCCCGAAGTCATAAACCAGCGAGCCCAGCGCCGGTCTCCCTCTAGGCGAATACGTCCGGCATCTCGCAGCTCACGAAGAGTCGCTGGACCTGGTTTCGGCTAAGTGCCGGGAGCACCTGCTGAAGTTCAGCAAGGGTAGCGCCTTTTGGCTCCGCGTCCTGGATTTCGCCGTGGAGAGTTACCCACACGGAGTGCGAACTGGTTCGAGAGAAGTCAGGAAGCGGCTTGCTCTGCCGAATGCATGCCCGAAAAATGAGATCAAACCCCTGGCCGGCCCTCTCGACGAGACCACATCTTCCAAGGACCTCAGCGATACGACGATTGCGGGGATTCTGCTCCCACAAGAGGTTCTGCTCGTCTATACCCGCGGGGAAACCGCCGGGACTGACGATCTCGATGCGGCGAGGGAACTGCCGCACGAAGACGGAGCCACCAAGACGATAGTCGTCCAGATAATACCGGTCGTCCTCTGCAATTCCGAGGGGCACCACGGAGGGTGATGCACTTCCGCAAAGTCCATATCCGCTTAGCCTGTTTCCGTATAGAAGCGTCCAGTCGATCGCCGGAAGCCGTCGTGTTTCGCGCTGCTCTCGCCTGTCCCCGCTAACCGCCTCCCCACCTTTGCCATGCATGAGGCAAGGTGTGCGGTCCTGCCGATCGGTGCCGAAACGGTAGAGCCTCCTCCGGTGAGGGCTGCACGCCGAGCCTCTTCCATTTCGAGGAGAGAGGTACCATGCAACGCACCGTCGATGTCTTCGTCATTCCGAAGAACCGCACTCCCGGCGGTCCTCCGGAAGCCTCCCGGGGTAGCGGCTCCAAGCGAGGACTAAGCAAGACAGCCCAAGGTGCACGACGTAGCGGCTCCACGCGAAGACCAAGCAGGACAGCCAAGTAGTCCCGCCACATCGCGGTATACTAAGCGCCGGGAGCCGGTTTCCGAGCCCGTGTGGCGCACCCACGCCAGTGCGGAGCCCACGGATCGGAGACCGGACTGC
>SKWY01000224.1 GCA_007128675.1 Deltaproteobacteria bacterium
AGCTCGGTGGCGATGGCCATTGCTTCCACCTGGCCAATCCAAATGGGGACTTGATGGAGGTTGTCCACATCACGAAGCACGACGACTGGCACATTGCTCGCGGGATCCATGGCAAGACCAGCCACTCGCATCTCCCATTGCCGCTTACTCTTTGATTTAGTCTTAGGCATGGCTATCACCAGAACGCATGGGCCACGACACGATTCCCACAAGGTGCCCAGAAAGACCAACATGTGAGGTTCGCTCTACCCGTACTCGAGCAATGGCCCCCACTGGAGCCTGCTCATCGGTAGCTGAAAAATGCGCCATCCAGTTGTGCGCAGTATGTCCTTGACGACGAGATGAGTCCTTTTTGCTAGGGCCTTCCACTAGCACCTCCACATCTTGACCCCTCCACTTCCCCGCCTCAAGGCTCGATATCTCCCTCTGTCTGGCTTGCAGTCTTTCCAGTCGCTCTATGGCCGTTTTCGAATCGACTCTCCCCAGCTCGTCCCCATGACGGCATGCCCATGTGCGGGGTCTATCGCTGTAGACGAACGAGAACATGTTCGTGAAACGAACTTGTTCGACGAGGCTCATGGTCGCGTCGAAGTCCTCTTCGCGTTCTCCAGGGAAACCCACGATGATGTCGGTGGTCAACGCAATCCCGGGGTTCGACTCGCGAAGGCGAGCCACCTTGTGAAGGTAGTCCGAGGCTGAATGCTCGCGGCGCATCATCTGAAGAACTCGATCCGAACCGCTCTGGACGGGAAGATGCAGATGCGGGCACAGGATATCTATCGAGCGATGAGCCTCAAAGATGTCTTCTCCCATCTCGCTGGGATGACTGGTCGCATATCTGAGCCTCTCGAGGCCGGGTGTTGCCGCCACGCGGTGCAGCAGACCGGAAAAACTACAGCCCCCCGCATAGCAGTTCACGTTTTGACCTATGAGGCTGATCTCCCGCACGCCGGCATCGACGAATCGTTCCACCTCGGCCAGGACCTCCTCATAAGGCCGAGAGACCTCTCGGCCACGAGTGAATGGCACGATGCAGTATGTACAGGCCTTATCGCAGCCCTTTTGTATGGTGACAAACGCCGAAGCCTTGCGAATGCCCGCCCGGGGAACGGCCTTTGCGAAGCGATATTGATCGGGCCTGGTGAAGTCCACCTCCACCACGGGGCGGTTCTCCTCCCTGCGCCATCGAACTAGCTCTGCAATTCTATGCACGTTGTCGGGGCCGACGACGAGGTCCACAAATGGCGCCTTCTTGAGCAAACGGGCCTTTTCTTGCTGGGCTACGCAGCCAGTCACGCAGATCAGCACGGAGCTTCCTTCTTCCTTGTACCGGCGATAAACCCCCAGAACGGACAGGAGCTTCTGCTCCGCCTTTTCTCGAATCGAGCAGGTGTTGACCAGAATCAGCTCCGCCTCGGAGGGAGACAACACCGGCTCGAAGCCCTCTTCCAAAAGGGATCGCACCATTTGATCGCTGTCATAGACATTCATCTGACAGCCGAAGGTGTGCACATACACCCCGGGTGAGAGAACCTCCGTCGCTTGTTGATCCGACAGAAGATCGGTCTCTGGCGCTGCTTGCAAGCTACGACTCCGATTGATCCTGCCCAAGCTTGTCCCGAAGGCTCGAAACCAACTTGGAGATTCTTTCTTGGGTGTCGAGATCGAGATCGACGAACTCGATACCCATCCCTGGCGTGTCATACTCCGAAGGTTCTTGAACCCTCTTGACTCTTCCGAGCATCTCACAGGGAATCTCCTGATCCGGCAACGAGACCAGCAGCTTGACCGGCGTATCAACGGGCAGAGGCTGGGCGGTATTCACGAAGATCCCACCCTCCGAGATATTGGTGCCGAAATCCGCCAGGAAACGATCGACGGTTCTATATGCAACGAGCACTGGGTGCTCCAGCCGCGCAGCGCCTCGTTTGTCCCTCGAATCTTCGTTCAACCTAACCTCCTTGACAGTCTCATCCTATACCGGGGGCCATTGGCTTCCAAGAGAAGTGCCTTTTTGGGCTCGTGCCCGCAGCTCGAAAGGCAACCGGGAAAGCGTCAACCCCTTCCGATTATGTAGCCGTTGGGATCTACCTCTTCGCGAAGAATTCGCAGCTCATCGGAGCTTGGAGGCTTGGTGTCCGCCAGCTTATCGGACCAGAGGAGATCGAAGCCGCAGTTGTCTTGGATATCGTCTCGGCTATAGCCCGGATTCACAGATAGAACCTTCATTCTCTTGCTGGTCTCGTCAAAGCCCATTATCGCCATGTTGGTAATGATTCGATATGGGCCGGTGCCCGCCGGAAGGCCAGCTTCGTAGCGGCTTTCACCCCCGTCGAGATAGCCCGGGGACGTGACGAAATCCAGCTTCTCGGTGAAGCGCTTGGCGTCTTGAGAGGTCATGACCATGATCCGCCAACACAGAGAAGCAAGGTCATTGGCACCGCCGGAGCCTGGAAAACGAACCTTGGGCTTGTGGTGCTCGCTGCCGATCAAGGTCGAGTTTATGTTCCCGTACATATCGATCTGGGCGCCTCCAAGGAAACAGTAGTCGACCATTCCGCGCTGACAGGTCTCCATCACATCCGGCATGGATCCAGCGTGGAGGGCTTTGTAGAAGGTCCTGGAGTCGCCTACCGATATCGGCATGGCGGGTAGTCGAGGAGCGATCCCGCCCGCCTCGAACATCGTGCAAAGATTTGGCGCGCGGGTCTTCTGTGCCAGCATTGCCGCCGCGCACGGAGCGCCTGTACCCACGACAACCGTAGCGCCGTCCTCGAGGTTCCTGGACGCGACGCAGATCATAAGCTCCATTGCATTGTACTCTGCCATTTCCTCGCTCCTACTCCGTATCCGTCATCATCTCTATCGCCCGAAGCTTGCTCATCTTCTCGATCCCGCCATTTCGCGCCAGATACTCGTTGAAATCCTTCGTATCCAGAATCTCTGCCTTGACGAACCTCTCATACGCCTCGGGATCCTTCTCCACTTGCAGCCACTCCCTCAGGTGCTGCTCATCGGAGTAGTACTCGTAGGGCATGTTACCAGGATAGCAGCCGTAAGGAACCTCGATCACCGCGTCCACGCACCAGAACGGAATGAAGGTATCCTCTGGATGGGCTCGAATGGACTCGGAGGGCACGATGCGCTCCGTGGTAATCACTACCCTCTTCGATGCCTTGGCGAGATCCTGATCAGAGACCGTCACGCCCCGAACTCTACAATTGCCATAGACATCGGACTCGTGGACGTGAATGGCCGCGAAGTCCGGGAAGAGGGCCGGAACACCGGCATACTTCTGGCCAGTGAAGGGGCACAGGATCTCCTTGGCCGCGCTGAAGGCGAAGGTATCGGTCCCAAGCATGGACCTTGCCGGCAGGAAGGATACCCCCATAGCTGCCGCCTTGAGCCTCCAGGCCAGAGCCGCATTCGTCCATTCGGTCACTCGGACCTTGCCGCTTTGCATGTACCTGCGAGCGGCCGGAGAAAGCCCCCGTGCCTCTAGCCCGATGATGTAGGCGATATCACAGTGGTCGAAGCACTCCCCGGCAACCAGGACCTGGAAGTCGTGGGTGGAGGTATGTCCCGCGAAGCCAAGGTTCTTCTTTCCTTGCCTCACCAGCTCGTGAACGATGGCGTTGGGTATCCGATTGGCCCCGAAGCCACCAATCGCGATGTAGTCCCCTGGATTCACCATTGTTCTTACGACCTCTTCGACGGTCGAGAGCTTCGATTCCAGAGCCCTGGACTTCTCCTTGAAAAAGCCGCGCGCTGCGTCGACGTCAGGACTTGTGAAGAGCTCGTTATTTCCAGTCTTCAGCTCACCGCTGCTCACCTCTACCTCCTTGCCTACTTCCGTAGGGATTCGCCAAACCGAAGCTCGCCCGTGTTGTTCCGCAAACAGACAGGCAAGCTCCATCAGCAACTTGCATCGAGTATCAGCGCTCGACCACCAGGGCTATCCCCTCGCCACCACCCAGGCACAGACTGGCGCAGCCAAGCTTTTTGTCCTCATCACGCAAAGTGTTCAATAGCGTGACCAGGACGCGGGTGCCCGACGCGCCGATAGGATGACCCAGCGCAACGGCGCCACCTCGCACGTTCACGATGTCCGTGGAGATTCCGAGATCTCTTACGTTGGCTATCGCCACGACAGCGAATGCCTCGTTGATCTCGAAGCGATCGATCTCCTCAAGCTTGGTTCCCGCATGTTTCATCGCGTTCCGTATGGAGTCCGCCGGCGCCACCGTGAACCACTGAGGCTCACGAGCGGCAACCCCCCAGCCTCTTATCGTGGCCATGGGCTCGAGCCCTCGGCGACTAGCTTCCTCTCTGCTCATCAAGACGACCGCCGCCGCGCCATCATTGATCGACGAGGCATTTCCGGCGGTGACCGTGCCATCCTTCTGGAAGGCAGGCCTAAGGGATGGGATCTTTTCCGGTCTTGCCTTCTGGGGACCCTCGTCCATATCCACTACGATGGGATCTCCTTTTCGCTGCGGAACCTCGACAGGAACGATCTCGTCCTTGAACAGACCGCCTTTTTGAGCCTCGACGCTTCGATTGGTTGAAAGCTGCGCGTAATCGTCTTGTTCTTCGCGAGCCACGCCTCTTTCCCTCGCGCACAGCTCCGCGGCGTTGCCCATGTGAAAGTCGTTGTAAGGATCCCAAAGGCCGTCGTGGATCATCATGTCCACGACCTGCGCGTTGCC
>SKWY01000415.1 GCA_007128675.1 Deltaproteobacteria bacterium
GAAAAGCCTTCGCAGAGCTAGTATCCGCCGCCAAGGCTCTAGCGCCAGATGAAGACCGAGAGAGCGAAAGAGTCGACCCAGAGAGTCTAGCCGTCGCTATTGAAGAGCTATTCGAGGATCTCTTGCGAACGGGCAGGAAGGCATGCGCCCATCATGAGCTCATGGAGATCGGTGAGAAGCTGGCCCTGCGAGTCGGAGGCGCCCTAGGCGCTTCCTTGATGAGCAAGCTAGTCGATGCGGAGCTCGAGGATATCGGAGGCGTCGCGCAAGCGGCGGCTCGTCTAGCACGAGCCGTGGAGCTTTCCGGGAACGACCCGGCCCTCGAGGCAAGGTTGGAGGGGCTCTACGTATCTCGGGAATCATGGGTCGAGCTCGCGGCGTTCTACCGAGCTCGTGCCAGTCGACTCGACGATGTCAAGTCAAGGACAGAGCTCCTCTTTCGCCTCGCGGAGATACTCGAAGACGAGATCGGTGACCTGGAAGACGCAGCCCGAGTCTACGAAGAGATTATTGGGCTGGACGACGGCAACCCAGACGCCCTAGCCGCCCTCTTCCGACTGCTCGAGGCTGAAGGCTGCTGGAAGACCCTCGTAGAGGCTCTTGGAAGAACCCTGGCCTGCTCGAAGAGCAGCGAGAGCAGAAAGGCCGCGCTTCTGAAAAGAGCCAAGGTTCACCTGGAGAAGCTCCAAGACGTTGAAGCGGCAAGATCGGACTGGCGAGACGTATTGGCGATAGATTCCGAGTGTGTCGATGCGCTGCAGGGTTTGGCGGAGACCGCATCAGAGAAGGGGGATGCCCGCGAAGCCGCCGAGGCCCTCACACGAAGCCTCTCCAGCATGCGCTTTGGAGAAGCCGGCCGAGTCGATGGGTACCGCCGGCTCGCCAGGCTTCATGCCGACATCCTCAGCGACCGCTCTCTGGCCAGACACGCATGGGAGGAGGTGTTCAAGGAAGCCCCGGAGGACGAGGAGGCCTTCGAGCGGCTCAGGACAATCTACGCCGAACAAGGAGAGCTCGAGCCCTTGGCCCAGCTTCTAGGAGAGAAGCTCCAATCGAAGCCTCATCATCCCGACTCCAGGCGACTGAGACGGGAGCGTATCGCGACACTCGAGCAGCTTGGCCGCAAGGATGAGGTGGCGGATGAGTGGTGGTATGCCGCCCAAACCGATCCAACCGATCTCGAGGCCTACTCGAAGCTCACATCCATCCATTCCGCCTCTGGCAACTGGAAGGTGGTGCTCCGAATCTTGGAAGATTGGTTGGCCGCCACCACGAGCCCTCCCGAAAAGGCCAATCTCTACTTCGGCATGGCCGAAATCCATCGTGATTATCTCGATGACGAGATAGCCGCGATCTCGGCCTTCGAAAAAGCCCTGGCAAGAGATCCGGACCACACGAAATCGGCCACTGCCCTGTTGGAGCTCTACGAAAAGAGGAACGAGCTTCCGCGTATGCTTCAATTGCAAGAAGCACGATTGAAAAGAACGGGAGAACCTAGTGAGCGCACCAATCATCTCCTCGGGATCTGGGAGTCGGCTCGTCGTCTCGCACGAAGTGGGGATGACAGAGCCTGGGCGCGCGCCATAGAGGCACTGAAGGAAGCCTGTCTTCTCGCCCCGAACGACCAGGTTATCTGGGGTGCTCTCGAGGAAGCTCTCGATGCCAAAGAGCAGACAGGAGAGTTGGCCTCCCTTCTCGAAGCCCGATCGGCCCGGCAGGAAGGAGCAGATCGAGCCCACTCCCTCATGAGGGCCGCCGAGATATGGCGGCAGGCGCAAGCGGCCGGAAAGGACAGAGCCGGCGAGAGGGCGAGAAGATGCCTCGAACGAGCGAGAGATGCCGCTCCTCCAGACCATCCTGTACTGCGCCAGGTGCTCGAGCAGCTCCGACAAACATACACTTCCTCCAGTGCTTGGGAGGCCCTAGCATCCGTACTCCTACAGCTGACCGATTCGCGATTGACAACCGACACCGACAGCAAGAAATCGACATTGCAAGAGCTGGCCTGGGTGCTGATCGAACGGGTAGGAAGACCTCTCGAGGCGGCCGATCACCTCGAGTCACTTCTTGAGCTCTCATCGAGCGACTCGGAGCGGGACGGTGTTCTGGCGCGGCTAGTTACTCTCTACAGCGGTCTTGGAGACTGGGAACAAGCTCTTGGCTTCATTGAGCAGCGCATTACTCTTCACAGTGGGAATAAGCGAGAGCCCGACCTGCGTCTGGTAGCCGCCGAAATCGCTTTTCGCCGTTTGTCGAGACACGATGTGGCGATTGAGCAGGTCAAGGCAGTGCTTTCTAGCCGACCGGGGGACGAGAAGGCTCTGGCCTGGCTGGAGAGAACGTGTAGGAGCACCGGCCGGCTCGACGTTTGTCTAGAGATCTTCGAGGAGGAGGCTCGCCGCGTTATCGACCACCACCAGCGTGCAAAGCTAGATGGGCGGATAGCTTCCATCAAGGAAAGACAGGTAGCCGAAGAGCAGGAAAGAGCTACTCGAGAGCTGGAAGCTCGCCTTGCAAAGACGCCGGAGGATCTAGAAGTTCTGGCGGAGCTTGCCGCCGCATACGAGGACTCGGAGCGCTGGGCTGAAGCCATCGAGATGAGAAGCAGGCTAATCGCCTTCTCCACGAGCATGGCGGAGAAGCGACGTCTCTCGCTGGAGATAGCCGAGCTTCTCACTCACAATCTTGGAGATTATGGGATGGCGGCACGAGTGCTCTCGAAGACGCTCCAGGCCCACCCAGATGATCTGGAACTCCTCTCCCGTCTAGCGGAAGCGCAAGAGAGGCACGGCGCCTACAAGGACGCCGCGGATTCTCTTTCGTGCCTCTTGAAGTTGGCTCCAAGTGGTGGTCCGGCAAGGCTCTGGGTCAAGCTCGGACGTCTCTGGCAAGAGCAACTGTGTGAGGGCGCCAAGGCGATGGCTGCTTATCGCAGGGCCCTGGAGCAGGCAAAAGATCCCCTGGAGGTCTCGGAGGCACTGTCCGCGGCCCGAGACCTCGTAGCGTCGACGAGAGACGCCATGTCACTTGTCGACCTGTTGGAGTTCTTGGCCGATCGCGGTGGAGCACCCGGGGTCTCCCGGTCTTCGCTTCTTCGGGAGATCGCCGAGGTTCGACGCTATCAGTTGGGTGACCGACCTGGCGCCATCACCACACTGGAGCGAGTCGTGAGGCTGGAGCCCGACGACATCGCGGCCATGGAGGATTTGGCGCGTCTCTACGAACGCGAAGGCAGGGACGACGAAGCCGTTCATGCTCTTCGGCGTGTGCTGCATATCTCTCCTTTCGACGTGGATGCCTACAGGGCCTTGCTTCGAGTCATGCGACGCCGAAACGAGACGGATGCGGCCGCTCTGATAGCCTCCCTCTTGGTGCTCCTCGAGGAGGCGGATGAAGAGGCCGAAGCACTTGCCTCGACTCTGGAACGACCTCTCGCTGGTGGGCCGCCGCTCCCTGATGGACATCTGACCCCTGGCCTCATGCACCCAGAGGCGCTCAGCCCCATCCACGACATCTTATTGGCCCTGGGAAGACAATCTCTTTCACTCTTCCAGGCGCCGGCCTCGAAAGACGACGAGCAACCATTGGAGCACATGGCGGGGCCCGTGGCCGACCGCAGCGCCGCGGCGATACGCTTGGCTGCGAGAGCCTTTCGGATGGATACTCCGGAGATCTGCACGGGCCCAGTCGACATGCCCATTCCCATTGCGCCCTGCATCAGCGCTCGTCCGAGGGTCCTTGTTTCGGCGAGCTTGCTGGAGGGCGGCAGGCGCATACCAATCGACCGCCTGCAGTTCTTGGCTGGACGCGCGGTGATCTCTACCCTTACCCCTCTTCTCGCGGCTCGGGCTCTACTACCAGAACAAATAGAACGGCTCCTACAGGTTGCTCTCACCATGACTGGACTGGAGAGGAGACCGAGCCGAGAAACGGCTCGAATAGCTCAGGAGCTGCAAGGCGTCCGTTCAGCCGAGTGTCCCCCGGATCTGGAGAAGGCAGCCAGATCCCTGGAGGCAACGGGTAGACAGTACCATCTGCAGACCTTCCTCGAAGCCGTGGAGCATACGGGTATTCGAGCCGGCCTCCTGCTATGCGGATCTCCGGAGCTAGCCGTTCGTGCCTTGCGAGAAGAGGGCCGTGCGAGCCGTAGCAACCTTCGAGAACTCGTTCGTTTTTCCATAAGCGACGAGCATCTGGAGCTTCGTCGTTCTCTGGAATGGGATGCCGACACAAGCGCAGCCGACCCCAAGCATTCTCGTTGAGCGAAGCTAGGCCGAGGGTTTTGGGGGCAAGCTCGGGACCTCACCTCGTTCCAGAACGTCAAAAGCGTCCCGCCCACTGTAGCGCACCTCGTACATGGGAAGACCGGGAGCAAGCCTGCTTAGGGTCTGAATACTCTGGAGTGCCGAAATATCGTGTGCCCGGTCCAGCCAATCCTCTTTCGGAAGACGACCGCCTAGCACATCGGCCATTAGTCGATGCTGAGCATCTCGGATGAAGGCAATGGCCTGTGGATGAACCACAAAGGCCTGCTTATCACGCGCCATGGGAGCGAACATTGGGACTTCGTCCTCGATTTGAAGTGGCTGCTCACCCGTGGTCACGCTACAGACGGCTCCCTCGGCATGCTGTCCAGCGAGTATTGGATACTCCAGCGGCTCCCCACGCCAAAGAGCCCGGAAGAAGGCTCGCCGA
>SKWY01000507.1 GCA_007128675.1 Deltaproteobacteria bacterium
CCAGACCGTCTATTGTATGCTTGCTCTGTAGCATGTCAAGGGCATTGTGCTTCTTTTTTTTGCTCCTAATTGACATACCCGATACACCCAAATTCCACCGGGCAAGAGCGGTTATTTACCAGCATCTCGACCCCATGTCAAGCCGCCTCGTCCACTCGCCAAAAAGGCGAGATGTCTCGAGCGCGACCGGTCCGACGATACACCTGAAAAAGAACTCGGCGGCCAGTGCCACCGGCGGAGCGGGCTTTTAGAGGATCGCCATCCCAATTGTCAACACGTTTATTCGAAGATCGTCCAAGGCCCCAGTTTACTGGGCTGTTATGCGGACCGGGCAGTCCTCTTGTCCCAGCCTGTCAAGACGAAGGCGCTCCGCCAGAACGATCGCCTCCAGCTCCTCGTGCGCCCTTTCGAGTTCGTCGTTGACGACTAGATAACAGTAGCTCTTCGCTCCTCTGGCAAGCTCTTCCCTCGCGATCGCAAGACGCCTTTGTATCGAGCTTTCGTCATCAGTCGATCGATCGCGAAGTCTACCCTCGAGGACCTGCATCGAAGGAGGAGCAATCAGTACGGCCACCGCCCTTGGATAGGCCGCGAGAATCTGCTCGCCGCCCTGCACATCGATATCGAAGAGCACCACCCTCTTCTTGGCTAGGTTCTCCTCGATCCTGGAGATGGGTGTTCCGTATCGTGCGCCGTGCACCTTCGCCCATTCCGCGAAGGCACCGTCTTCGACCATCTTGTCGAAGGTCGAATCGTCGACGAAGAAGTAATCCACGCCATGCCTCTCTTTTCCTCTTGGCGGCCTGGTCGTGTAGGAGACGCTGACGACCGCATCATCGAGGCTCGACAAGAGCCTCTTGACAAGCGTCGTCTTGCCCGCTCCGGAAGGAGCCGAGAGAATGAGAAGCAAGCCCGGAAGATCGAAATGAAAGCTCGTATCACTCAATGTTCTGTACCTGCTCTCTCATTCGCTCCAGCTCCGACTTGATGTCCAGTACTAGGCGCGAGGCGAGCAAGCTCTGATGCTTGCTGCCTATGGTGTTCACCTCTCGGCCTACCTCCTGAAGCAGAAACCCGATCCGCCTCCCAACGCTTTCCTCGGCCTTTTCGATGAGGCTCTTGAGCTGTTCCAGATGGCTTCGAAGCCTCGTCAGCTCCTCGGTCACGTCCGAGCGATCGGCCAGGATGGCCACCTCGGCTTCTAGACGGCCCGGCTCCACCGATACGTCATCCAACAGCGCCTTCAGGCGCCCCTGCAGGCGCTCCTTGTAGATCGCCGGCATCTTCCTCGCTTCCTCGGCGACCGCGTCGACCAGCTCGAGGAGCGTATCCACGCGCTGAACAAGATCTCTTCCCAGGGCGAGCCCTTCCTCCTCGCGCATCTTCAGGGCCTTTTCCAAGGCCTGTGTAAGAGCCTGTTCGACAAGCTGCTCCAACCCTTCGGTGGATACAGGCCTCTCATCGATCTGCACGACGCCCTCTACAGCCATCAAGGCTTCGGTCGTAACGCCGCCGGACAAGCCATGCTTCGCCTTCAACGCGCGCATCGACTCCACGACTTGACCGGCAAGGGCCTCGTCCACATGGGCCTCGCGATGGGCTGGAGCACGTTCTGGATACCGCAACGAGATCTCGATCGCTCCACGCTCGATGCGCTCCGATACCTTCGTGATCACCACGGGCTCGAGAAAGGCAAGCTCACGGGGCAGGCGCACCTTGATGTCCCTGTACCGGTGATTGAGGCAACGCAGCTCCACCGATATGGCCCCATGCTCGCTGGAGGCACTCCCCGATCCAAACCCCGTCATAGATCTTGGCACTTTGTCTTCTCCTCCGAGAACGCCACTAGCCTTCGAGCGGGCGGGCCTCCTCGATGAGCATTATCGGGACGCCATCGTCTATGCGGTAGACCAGCTTGCAGGAAAGACAATGGATCTCCTCCACATCAGTGGGATAGTCGAGCCGCCCCTTGCATCTTGGGCAAGCGAGAATGCTCTTCAACTCCTCCGAGATGGGCACCGGGCTCTCCGATTGAAAAGGGTCGTCAGGATTAGGCGTGGTCATACTAGCCAGGAACAGGCAACCGGAACAACGCTGAAACAAGGTTCCCAAATCGTAGGGTATCAGACGCCGCCCGCAATCCGCTGACCGACTCATCGCGCCCGCAAAGCCGCGCTCCCGCTCGACGCTCCTTCAGGGGTCCAAACCGGGTACATGGGTAACAGAACAGACCGGAGACATGGGTAACACTTTTTGAGGTGTGGGATCTTGCTCCCATGCCCTGGAAAGAGCGTGGAGTCACTTTCCAGGTGAAGCCCCTCTTTAGCCCAAAGGTGCGACTTGTTTCAGTTGAATCGACCGGTTGCCAGAGCCTTCAAGAGATCGACCCGACGATCAAGACAGCTTGGAGCGGCTCCTATCCGGCGTTGCCGGCGGCTCTCTCATAGGCCTTTAACACCCTTCGCACCACCGCCTCGGGCGAGAACCTACCTATCTGGCTGGCCGCCTCGGCGGCCAAACGCGAGCGAGTACTCGCACTGAAAAGACCGTCGATCAGCCCCTGCGCGATGGAGTCCTCATCCTCGGGATCCACTAGGAGCCCCGCCTCGCCCGCTACCTCGGGAAGACTCGAGCAGCTGGATGTCACGACCGGAGTCCCGCAATGAATCGCCTCGAGAACCGGAAGCCCGAAGCCCTCGATCAGAGGCACGTAGGCAAACAGGTCGGCCAGCGCGTACATGGCGGGTAGATCCTCGTCTCGCACGTAGCCAAGGAGCCTTACGCGACCATCCGATCGCTCCGACTCCAATAGAACCTCCTTGGTGTATCGAGTCTGCTTGCCGATGAGCGCGAGCTGTATGCCATCCTCCTTTCCATCCAGCGCCTTGCGAAATGCTCGAACTAGGCGCACCGCATTCTTACGAGGTTCCACGGTACCGACGGAAAGGACGAACCTAGCGGGAAGCTCGTACCTCTTGCGCACATCTTCCAGAATCTTCGGATCCCTTGGAGCACGGCGGCAGCCCGGCCGGCAAGATTGTCCGGTGACAACTATCTTGTCTGGCAAAACATCCAGAAGCTCGATCAGATCCTGGCGCGTGGCCTCGGAGACGGCGAGCACGATGCTCGCTCTTTTTGCGGCCTCCCTGAACGAGGCCCTCCAGCGCACGCGATCTATCCACGCGTAATCATGTGGGCGCCGCAGAACGATCAGATCATGCATCGTGACCACCGACGGACACGGCAGCCCTCTTGGCAACGTATGGCTCAAGCCGTGGAAGACGTCCAGGCGGTCTTGAAGAGCGAGCCTGGAGACGCTCCTATAGCGCCAAAAATGCCTACCCCATGGAGTTCGAGCATTTGGAGAGATCAAACTGACTGCTTTATCTGTGAGAAGCTCTCCGCATAAATCTCCTTGGAAAGCCACCGGTGAGTAGACGAGGTAGTGGTTATCCGGCGCTATGCGGGCAAGATCGTGAAGCAAGGTCCTGGAGTAGTTTCCAAGCCCAACACGGTTGTTCGCAGCCCGTTTTCCATCGAAGCCAACTCTCATCCTCGAGGTTCTCCTTTCGAGATCCTCCCGCAAATGACTAGGCGGTAGACATCGAGGATCCGCCTTGCGACCACGGCGCTATCATATTCCTCTAGGATGGAGCGAGCGCTCTTCGCCATCGCGCGAAACGGCGCTGGATCGTCTAGATACCGTCGTATGACTCGGGCAAGCTCGGAAGATGCTCCAGGCTCGAAGAGGGCCCCGGTCTTCCCATCGCTCACGAGATCCTCGAAGCCGGGAATGCGCGACGCCACGACGGGAACCCCGCAGGCGATAGCCTGGAGAATCGCCCCGCCCAGTCCCTCGAAGAGGGAGGGCATGACGAAGAGATCACAGGCCTTCAGGATGGAAGGAACGCTCTGCTCGAAACCCGGAAGAAAGAAGACGCTGGATAGGTCCGCTTCATCGATAGCCGCTTCCAGCTTTCCTCTCAGCGGGCCCTCTCCGAGTATCACATACTGCAGATCGGGGCGATCCTCGTGAAGCTCCTTGGCCGCTGAAATCAAGGTAAAATGGTCCTTCTCCGGCGAAAGAGCACCAACGCAGCAAATCATGGGTCTATCCGGATCCAGGCCAATGGCTCTGATGCGGGAAAGATCGGCCGGACAGCTCACCGCGCCTTCGAGGTCGATTCCACTGGGCACCTTCTCGATGCGAGAGGCCGCCACCCCTTGATCAATCAACGCCCTTTCCACCGCACTGGAGACCGCGATCCATCTTGCAGGCCGCCGATACTTCCAATCGCGAAGAGGATTTCGTGGATGCCGGCGATCCATCCGGCGGGTCACGATCAGCGGGGGCAGCCCACCGCGAATCGATGCCAGGCACGCGATGGTGTGGGCCCTGGAATCATGCGCATGAGCAAGATCCAGCTTCAGGTCCGCATGCAGCCTTCGGGCCTCTAACGCAGCTTCGAGGTACCCTCGCCCTCTCATGCGATGAAGACTAGCGTCAAGCCCCTGCTGCTCGATGCGATCGGCAAGTGGAGACGGCGAGGTCACGAGCAGATGATTCTCGACGCCCAGAGAAGCAAGCTTCTCGATGAGCGCGAAGACCTGAATCTGACCACCGCGAAACTCCGCTCCCGTGTCCATATGCAAGACTCGAAGATGATCCTTGTCATCCAAGCTCTTCGCTGACGTCATCGCTAGAAGCATTGAACTACTTGCCGCCAGTGGCTGGCGCTTCTGCCCGGTCACAGAGCGCACAAGAACCTTCGCGAGCCTGGGCGAGCTGCACCATGCCATATAGGAGGGATACGGACATCGTGTACCAAGTTATGTAGAAGGTCCTGACCGAAAGGGTGTTGGCAAGCCCGTAGACGGCAAATGCGGCAACCATCAAGAGGCCCGCGAAAGCGAATGCCGCCGCATCGGGAGAGAGGCTTCGTCCGGCCCTCCAGAACAGAAGACCCGGAACACCCAGCAGCAAGACCAAGGCCATGAGACCCAGGGCGCCTCTGCTCACGGCAACGGCAAGATACTCGTTATGGGGATGGTCATGCCTCTCTGCACCTTTGCGAACATGGCCGTCTCGAACCAGCTCGGCGAGCGCCGGCTCGTATCCAGCCGGCCCTACCCCCATTATTGGATGATCGCGAAAGATCATGCCCGCCCCCTTCCACATCTCCAGGCGCGCACCCACAGAGGTGTTGTGACCATCCTCCTCTTGATAGCCTCGAATATTCTCCACGCCTACCATCACTCGATCGGCAACGCGGGTCTGCGGCACGAACCAGGCGGCTCCGCCGACGACCACGATCGAGCCTACCAGGCCGACTCGAAGGGCACCTGGCAGAACCCGCGAAGGCACGAGTGCAACGAGAAAGATGAGTGCCGGCAGGGCTAGCCATGCCGACCGCGCCCCAGAGGCCATGACAGCGAGCAGTCCAAGAAGCAGGGCGATGAGCGGGAGTACGGAGAAGAGGCGACCGCGCGCGCGGCACCACCTGTACGCCATCAAGGATGCGAAGCCGAGCGTCACCGTTCCCGCTCCAAAGAATAGATAGGACCGAAGACCTCCCGATGTGAAACGGGCCGCTCCAAAGGAGTCGATGACCGCGATGCCCAGAACATAGGAGCCAGCCGCCGCGGCACCGATCATCATCGCCACCCAAACCAGGCCATCCGGGGGCCTGGTCCACCGAACCAATACGAGTATGGGCACGACCAATAGATACCGAAGGCAGGCCTCCAGCTCGGTCAACGTACCCTCATGAAACCCTGCGAAAAGAGCGGACAAGAGGGAGACCAATACGAAAGCCCCAAAGGAGGCGGCAAGCCACTTCTCCTCTCGGCTCAAGGACGAGAAGAGCCTGTGGCGAATCCCGATCGCAAGCCCCAAGGCGCCCGCCGAAAAAGCGGAGATGCTGATCACGCCGCCGACGAGGAGCCCTAGCGCGAAGAAGGAGCAGAGGAGCACCCACGCGAGGCAGCGAAGCGGCTCGATCCCTTTCATGAAGATATCTCGTTGCCCATCAGAGTCAGCTCTTCAATGAATCGAGGATCGCCGAGGTCGAGTGATCCTTCGGATCGCCGGCGATCGCGACTCGTCCGCCATACGCGGCAACCTCCTCCCGCTCGGGAATCGTCTCTTCGGTGTAGTCGGTGCCCTTCACGTGAACATCTGGACGGAGAGCGCGGATAATCGAGATCACGTTGGGCTCATCGAAGATGACTACGTCGTCGACACATTCCAGCGCCGCGATAATCTCCGCCCGCTCACCCTCTACGACCACAGGGCGCCCCGGGCCCTTGAGGCCTCTTGCGGACGCATCGGAGTTGATGGCCACCACAAGTCGATCCGCCAGCTCCCTTGCTCCCTGAAGGTAGCGGACATGGCCAACATGCAAGAGATCGAAGATGCCGTTGGCCAGAGCTACGGAGGCTCCCTCGGCGCGCACCTTGGCACACCTGACGGCCAGCTCATCGAGACCCACGATCTTGCGGGCGCTCATTGCCTTGCCTCCGATGAGAGAGCGACCGCAAGCTCATCGGCCGAGACGGTAGCGGTACCCGGTTTCTGCACGACGAGGCCCGCGGCTACATTCGCAAGTCTCGTGGCGTCCGCCAACGATGCGCCGGCGGCCACGCTCGCCGCCAATGTCGCCATGACCGTATCTCCCGCCCCGGTCACATCCACCGCCGCCGGCAGTCCGTGAACCGGCAGATGAAGGGCGGAGCCATGCTCCCCTTGAAGGGTCAGACCCTGATGACCACGAGTAACCAGCACCGCACGCGCACCCAGCTTCGAGCGAAGTCTTCTCGCTCCGCGGGCGACCTCCGATGTCGTCTCGAAGCGCTGTCCCAGTGCCGCCTCCAGCTCCGGAAGGTTTGGCTTAACGAGAGTTGCCCCAACATAGCCCAAGAGATCGTAGCGGGCATCGACCAAGACGGGCTTCTTCTTTGTTAGTCGCACCACGTGCCTTCGAAGGGCGGGAGTCAGAAGACCAGAGCCATAATCCGAGACAGCGACGACATCGGCCTTACGCGCGGCGGAGGCTATGCGCCCCCGCACCGCCTTCTGGGCCGCGGCGCCGACAGGGCTCGTCTCTCCCTGGTCCAGCCGCAGCACCTGCTGGGGCGTCGTCGACAGGCCACCGGCGAGTATGCGCGTCTTGCACTCCGTAGCGCGGCCCTCGACCCGAACGAGGCCCTTGCCATTGATGCCTAGCGAAGACAAGAGCGAGCGCAGGGCATCACCCGCCGAGTCGTCACCGACAACACCAACTACCTCCACCTCGGCCCCTAGGGCCCGAAGCCCGGCGGCAACGTTCCCCGCCCCTCCCAGCATGCTCTCCCGGCGCGTCTCTCGTACTATGACCACGGGCGCCTCGCGGCTAACCCTGTCGCAGCAGCCGTAGAGGTAGGTATCCAGAACGAGATCACCAACGAGCAAGACGCGCGCTTCCCGCAGGGAAGAGACAATGCTCGTCAGCCCATGCAAGGGCGAGGCTCGACCAGCGCGGCCTTTCTCGGCGCCATCCGGCGGAGAATTGGGTGGGGGCGACATCGCAAGGGTTGGTAGCTCACGGCAGCGGCCGGGGTCAACATTGGAGCGCCGCAGGGACACCCATCATCGCCGTCAATTCGTCTTTCCGGGAGCATCATCGGACACGAGCGGTGGGGCCAACCTGCCCAAGGCCTCGTCCAAGACGGCCTCCCCATCCATGACCCTGGCCTCTACGCGCAGCACACGCACATCGCCATGGCATGAGGGCGGCAGGCGAGCCGCGTCCTTCTCCGTTGTCAGAACAAGAGCGTTCGACTCCCGTGCATCGGCGAACACTCGCTCCAGATCCCTTTCGTCGAATGGATGATGATCGGGAAAGACGTGCGTCTCGACGATACGGGCTCCAAGACTCGAGAGGCTGAACAGAAATGACGAAGGCCGAGCCACTCCGCAAACAGCCACCACAGCTCGCCCCCGAAGCGAGCTTGCCTCGTCCAACGCATCTCCCCCGGCATCGAGAAGGAGTGATGGCTCGTAGATCCCCCGCACTACCGGGAGCCCCGCGCTTTCTTCTATTCGCCTAAGAGCAGCGGCCGCCCGCAAGGGATAGCTCGGCACCTCGTCAACCCGGGAGAACCAGATGAGATGGGCCCGCTCGATCGCCGAGATCCCTTCACGCAAAGGGCCAACGGGCAGAGGAAGCCCGTTGCCCAAGGGATCGGATGCATCCACGACCAGGATCTCGAGATCACGATGGAGCCGGCGATGCTGCATACCATCGTCCAGCACGATCACGCTCGCCCCAATGGAGATTGCGAGCTGGGAAGCGGCATGACGATCCGCTCCGGCCACGACAATGGCCGAAGGTAGGCGGCGTGCCAGGAGAATGGCCTCGTCACCGGCCTCGGCGGGGGGGGCGCTGCTCCCTGAACCATCGGATACGACAATCGGAGACTTACCGGCGCGCCGGCCTCCATAGCCGCGATTGACAATCGCAACGCGATGCCCCAAGGCGGCCAGCCGTTCGGAGACCGCCAGAACCACGGGGGTCTTGCCCGCACCTCCCACGGTCAGGTTGCCCACACTGATCACGGGCACTTTCACAGCGCGGGAGGCCAGCCAGCGACGATCATAGGCCGCGTTTCGAAAGCGCGTTCCAGCCGCGAAGAGAAGGGCCGCCGGTGCAAGCGAGGCCAAGAGAGCCTGCTGGGGCACGGTGGGCTGAGGCGACTGCCAAACGCCGTTGAGGGCACGCCCAAGCCGGGAGCTTGCCGCCGTTCGCTTCATGATCGGCCCTCCATTCCTTCCAATGTGCCCCTTGCAGGCCGCGGCCGCTCGAGGATAGAGGAGGCCGCGGCGACCACGTCTTTCGGATCCAGATCCACCATGCAGGCATGATGCCCAAGATGGCAAGAGCGGGAGCCGTGATTCGAGCATGGCGAGCAAGAGAGCTGGAGACCCACCGCTCGGCTATCGGCCAGCGCCGGCCCCCATCTGGAGGGCGAGGTAGGGCCGAATAGAACAACCGAAGGAGTACCAACGGCCGAGGCAAGGTGAGCTGGCCCGGAGTCGCCAACAATCAGAATGTCGCAGTCGGAAATAACCGCTGCAAGGTGCTCGGGATCGAGATCGATCGTGTTCAAAACGGGCTGCCTTGGAAGGGCCTTCGCGGTGGAATCCAAGACGGCCTCTTCGCCCGGCCCGCCTACAAGCACGAAGTCATCTGCCAAACCCGAACCGAGAAGCTCGGCCCCCACGGCGCCAAGCTTCTCGGGCGGCCAGCGCTTGGTCTCCCACTTCGCGCCGGGCGCAAGCGCAAGGAGCACGCTGGAGTCATCCTTCTTCAAAAGACGTCTGGCCTTTTCGCGCGCAGCCTCGGACACGAAGACACATGGCCGAAGAGGATCGCTGCCCTCGGGCTCGCTCACTCCAAGGTCTCGAAGCGCTCTGAAGTAGAGGCGCGTTGTGTGTGGCCTCGTGATGATCCGATCTCCTCCCAACACTGCACGAAGCGCCTCTAGAAAACCCCTTTTTCGTAGAGTCACGACTCGACCCGGCGCCAACATTCTTGCCAAAATGGCGCTGCGTGGCTTGTTCTGAAGGTCGAGCACGAGATCGATTGGCTCCGATGACTGCTTCCGGATTTGCTCGGCAAGACGCACATTCCCCATTGCGCCTTCGTGAGCATCTCGATCCCATGGAACAGCAGCATCCACGAAGGCAAGGCCCTCGATAAGGGGAGCATACGGAGCAGAGGTGACCCAGGTCAAATGAGCATCTGGAAATGCTTGCCCAAGGGCGGCAATCGCCGGCGTCGCCAAGACGACGTCTCCAAGCGCGCTAAGCCTAATCACGACGATGCGGCGCATTGGTGCTCCTTCGAGGCTCGTTTCGGATAGAGGACAAGGTGCTCGGCGCCATGACTCCGCCAGCTCGATTGAGGGGGCTCTCCCATGACCATCATGATGGCTGGCCGACTTCCGCTTCCGCGTTGGATAGTGTTCTCGCCTGGTCCAAGAGCTCCAGCAAAGCATCGACGTTGCGATCGCTGGCTCCCTTGATCCCCCTGACCGTTCTTTGAGCAAGACCTCCAAGCTCCGAAAGCTTCTCCGGGCGCAGAAGCAGCTCGAGCAAAACCTTGTGGAGCTGTTCGGCGTCGGTGACCTGAATCCCCCCTCTACCGACCAGAACCCCGACGGAGTCGCGAAAGTTGCTCATGTTTGGTCCGAAGACTACCGGCTTGCCCTGGGCCGCCGGCTCCAGGATGTTCTGACCGCCTCGATCTGTAAAGGAGCCACCAACAAACACCATGGACGCCAAACGATAGCATGTCGAAAGCTCGCCGATCGTATCGAGGACGAGCACATCGCCGACCGCCCGTCCCTCTTCGCAGCCGGACCCTTCGTCGTCTTGCGGCCCATCGTCTCCGCCGTCAAGGGAAGACACGGAGCCTTGGCCGAGATCGCTCGATGAAGCGAGCCTCCTTCCTGTCCTAAGTCTTACGCCAAAGCCCGCCCGTTCTATGGCGTTGACCACTCGCCCCACTCTCTCCACGTAACGAGGCGCGAGCACGAGCCGAAGATCGTTCACGGTCTCTAGGAGGCGTCTATAGACCTCCAACACAATCTGCTCCTCACCTTCGTGCGTGCTACCAGCCACCAGGACGCGAGCACCGGCTGCAAGCCCAAAGGCCTGGCGAAGCTCGGTGGGCTCGCGCCCGTCCCCGACGAGCAATGCATCGAACTTCGTGTTTCCGGTAATACGGACGCTCTTTGGAGACGCTCCGAGCGCGAGCGCTCGCTCCGCCTCCTCCTCCGTACGCATCAGCAGCAGATCCAAGTTCATCAGCGGATGGCCAGAGACGGCGAAGAGCATCTTGTACCAGGGAACGTTGCGCTCGGAGAAGCGCCCATTGGTCAGCGCTATCCGCGCGCCAAAGCGCCTGGCCGCTCGTATGAGGTTGGGCCATATCTCCGTGTACTCCAGCACGAGAAGATCCGGACGAATGGCAGCTACGGCGCGGCTCGTCGCTCCGGGTAGATCCCATGGTTGAAAGGTGATCGCGTCGACGAAGCCAAGACGCTTGTTCGCCATCACCGCACCGGAATTGGTTAGGCAGGAGACGATGATTGTGGCGCCGGGGACTCTTTCTCGAAGCTCGTGGATCATCGGCGAGAGCGCCGAGAGGTCACCGGCCGAGGCGCCGTGAAACCAGACCCGAAAGGGCGCCTCGTCTCCCGCCAAGTAGGTTGACGAGTGCGGTAGCCCCCTGGATTTCTCCCTCGTCATGGCCTCCGGAAAGGGATGGGGATAGAAGCCGAGACGCCTTTTCCAGCCCTCCCGAAGCTTCGGATGCACGAGAAGAACGGGAAGGAGAAGAAAAAAGGCAATATAGACCCCTATGGAGTAGATGAGGTTCAACGACCGGCTCCCTAGATTCGAGACTACAGACGACCTGCAATCTAGCTTACACACCGCATCGTTACGAGGTCACGTTCTCCCAAAGCAGCTTCTTTCGTAAGGTGCTTCTGCGCAAAACATGCTGCAAGCACGACGGCTATCGGCCCGCTCCATGCTCATCCGGCAGATCAACCACCTCGAGGCTAAACGAAGAATGCTCGGGAAAGCATTTTCGCAACCAATCTCTAAGTATTTCTTCGGCGGCCTCATCGCCATCATCAAGAGATCGATCCCGGTTGCCGATCCCGATCATTAGGAAAGATGGCGCCGAGAGTGCTTCGGCCAGGGCCGCGACCTCTGCTTTTCTCTCTACATCGAGCACTGCGCTTGGGGTGACAAACCCCAATGCATCGACTCGAGTTCGAGGAGTCGCACCTTTCATCTCGACAAAGACACGCCGCTCCAAGAAAAGCAAGCGAGGATCGTTGGGGTTCGACTTCAGCGGCTCGTCCGGTTTGTAGTCCGTGACGCTTCTGCTGACGCTTCGTCCGCGAAGGTAGTAGTCCATATGGTGCCTAAGTCGACTCGAGCTGAAGCTCGTAACGACTATCTCGGCACCAGGCGCGATATCGTCCAACCCTCGTATTCCCTCGACTACACGGTAGCGTTCATCAGCATAGGCGTATGGAACTACTCCTTGGCCGAGAGAAACCGTTCGTTCCTGGCGCGAACCGTCGACTCGTTGAGCGACCACGATGACCATAGACTGCTGAACGATGGTCTCCAAGCTCACGTACCGATGGTGAAGCCTGCTCGTGGTCGCCTCCCAAGGGAAGAACAGCACCGTGGCAAAAATAACGAAGGCCCTGATTCGCATTTGTCCCTCGGCTTGAAATTAAAGCACGACTCTACCGAACACCTCAAGCAAGCGAGAAGCATCCCAAATCGCCGGGCATCAGACGCCGCCCGCGATCCGCTGACCGACTCATCGCGCTCGACACTCCTTCAAGTCACTTTCCAGGTGAAGCCCCTCTTGCGCCCCAAGGTGCAACTATTTCAGTCGACCGCCTGCCAGAGCCTTCATAAGATCGACCCGACGATCAAGGAAGCATCCTCGAGATTAGTCGACCCCTGTCATTTACCGAGATGCCAGGCCGAATTGGCCTCGTATCGGCCGACCGCTCGCGTCAGTCAGCAGCCTACTCCCCTCCAATCTGGATCGTGCTCGTGAATAACCAAAGAAACTCCCTGCGACCCCAGATCCAGGGCAGGTCCAAGAAGACCTCGGCTCGGTAGAGCCCGTCGGAAGCAGGTGAGACCGAGGCCTCGAAGATTCCCTCGGATACCTTCTCACCATCTCGGAAGAGCAACACTCTCGGCCGAGCCGAATCGGGCCAGTCCCGATATCTTAAAGCGGCTGTCAGGCTGCGGGGCTCGAAGCTCTTCTCGAGGACGAAGCCGGCGGGATCGGCAAGGGCTCCGAGCGTGCACCAGACTCGTCCCTCCATTAGAGCCTTGACGACCTTGTTCGCAGCCGACTTTGGATCCTCCGGAAGTGGAGCGGATAAACGAACTCGCAGCTGCATCGCCTGAAAAGGCCCGAAGTAGCCCTCGTAACCATGGGCATCGTGGGCGCAAAGACCAACGAGATGAGGATGTGCATCCCATGACTCGAAAGCCTCGGCGGGACGATGATGAATCGAGAGCCAGCCTATGGTGGTCGATGCCGGCAAAGATGCCACCGCGGGAAGCAGTCTTACAAAGGGGCGGGCCATCGCCTCCCGTATGAGGCTGTCACCACTTACTACCTCCATTCCATCGACCGACATCCAGTCGCCAGTCCAAGGAAGACGGCGATTGACCGGATGAGCGAGAACGGCCATCCCTCCGGCGAATCGAGCAGCTCCAACAGGATCCTCCTCGCGCAAGGTCCAGCCCGCCGTCCTCTCGGCGCCCGCGGCCAGCAGATGACCCGCCGAGGTCGATAGCTCTACGCCCGGAACAATCAGCACTCCGTCACGGTAATGAGCCGGCGGAGGATCCACATTGTGATCGCCCAGCACGAGAAAGTCGAGGCCCGCTCTGGCCGCCGCTCGCGACACATCGTCGAGATCTCCGCGACCGTCGCTGGCCGTGGTGTGGACATGGAAAGAGCCGGCGAGCACATGCCCGCCCTGCCCTCCAAGCAGTATCGCGACAAGAGAATCCTCACCGACCCTGCCGCCTGATTCCTCTCCAAGCTCTTCTTCGCGATCGATTGCGAAGGTTGGCTCTTCTGCGGCATCCACCGAGGCATCCACGATGGGGATCGAGACGCAGGCCACGCGAGCTGTGTGAACGAGCAGCAACACCAGGCCAGCAAGAGGCGGCATTGCGGCCAGAAGACCTATATGCCGTTTTCTCATCAATCAGGCCCTCGCCTCCCGGACGCTTGCTAGCGGCTCCTCGATGCCCTGGAGATCGTGAAGATGCTTGTAGAGCCCCCGCCGGGCCATCAGCTCCTCGTGGGTCCCTTCCTCCACGATTGCCCCTTCATCGACTACGGCGATGCGATCTGCTTCCCTGATGGTAGAGAGGCGATGAGCTATGACCAGAACCGTCCGTCCCGCCATCAGCTCGGCCAGAGCCTCCTGTACGGCGCGCTCGCTCTCGGTATCCAGACTGCTCGTCGCCTCGTCTAGCACGAGTATGGGGGCGTCCTTGATGAGCGCTCTCGCTATGGCGATTCGCTGGCGCTGTCCCCCGGAAAGCGTGACGCCGCGTTCACCAAGATTGGTATCGAGCCCCCTTGGCAGCCTCTCGACGAACTCCATTGCCTGGGCTCGCTCGAGGGCGCGACAAACGTCCTGGTCCGTTGCATCTGGTCTGCCGCAAGCGACATTGGCCCGGACAGTATCGTTGAAGACCACCGTCTCCTGGCTCACCAGGGCAATCCTCGATCGCAGCGAGGATAGCGTGACATCCCTGATATCGAGACCGTCAATCGTAATGCGGCCCGAGCCGGGATCGAAGAAACGCGGGAGCAAGCTTGCAAGTGTCGTCTTGCCTCCTCCCGAGGGTCCCACTAGCGCCAGAACCTGACCCTGCTCGATAGAGAGGTCCACCTCGCGGATGACCGGCCGGCCCTCCTCGTATGCGAACTCCACCTTCTCGAATCGAATAGCCTCCTTCACTCCCACAAGCTCCGTCGCGCCCGAGGAATCTCGAATGGAGGGCTCGGTATCGAGCACCTCGAAGATCCGCTCCGCGCTCGTAGCGCCGGTGACGACGAACTGCCCCATCCGGGAAAGGGACTTCACGGGCTGATACATCAGCATCACGGTAGCGAAGAAGGAGAGAAACGCGCTTGGCTCTATGCCGCCGGCGGCGACCGTGGATGTCGCATACCAGAGAATAGCGGCAAGACCGGTGACGGCCATCAGCTCCATGGTGGGGCTCGAGGCCGCGCGGACCATGAAGGAGCGGCGCATCACCGACACGTAGTCGTCGTTCTCACGATCGAAGCGGTCAATCTCTCTTTCCTCCATGCCGTAAGCCTGCACGACTCGTATGCCGGCTACGGTCTCGTGGACGCGCTCGCTTATGCGTCCCATCAACTTGTTGGACTCGCCGGTATGCTTGCGCAGCCTTCGGGCGAAACGAACAAGTGGATAGAGAGTCAAAGGGATGACCCCGAAGGCCATCAGCGCGAGGAACCAGTCCAGGTAGAACGAGAGAGCGAGAAGCACCAGCACCTGCATTCCGTCTCGGAAGATTGAGGCCGCCGCGTAGGTCACGGCGGTCTCGACCGCCATCACATCGTGTGTAAAGCGGCTTATGAGATCGCCGGAGTGCCGTCTTGCGAACCAGCCGGCGGGCAGGGAGAGCAAGTGCCGATAGAGATGCCTGCGCAAATCGACGACGACCCTCTGGCCCGTCATGCCCATCAAAAAGAACTGTCCGAAGTAGGCAATCGCCTTGACGATGCCGACCCCGATCAGGAGCAGAGGCAAGGCGACGATGACGACGTCACGGTCCAGGGCGGCCATATCCATCGAGGGAAGGATCCGGCCCACGGCGGCAAGGCCCTTCTCACCGCCTGTCATCAAGAACTCGAGCACCGGACCCACAAGGTAAGCATAGAGACCCGTCGTCAGAGCAAGGACCACCATGCAGATGATCGCCCCGACGAGACCCGGCACGTATGGGCGCAGGTAACCAAGAAGGCGCCGGTAGGCTCTGAAGATATGCTTCATTGTCGGGAAGGGTACGTAATCGGCGCCTTCCGGGCTAGCCCCGCCGGTGTTGCCCCACAAAGCGGGGTTGCCGACTCGCTTTTCCTGTCGTGCCCGAGGGCGGCATAGGCCAATCGCGGCCCGCCCTTGCAGACCCTGGGCCCCGGACCGCCTTCCCGCGATCCCGCCCGCGCTAGGCACTTTCGAAAAACCGAACCAGAAACGCCGAGTCGTCGAATATCACCGCGCCTCCCGCGATCCGCTCGCCGCCTCCCCGCACTCGCCAAGCCGCGCTCCCACCCGCGCTAGGCACTTTCGAAAAACCGAACCAGAAACGCCAAATCGTCGAATACAACCACGCCCCCCGCCATCCGCTCCCCGCCATCCGCTCCCCGCCGCACTCGCCA
>SKWY01000218.1 GCA_007128675.1 Deltaproteobacteria bacterium
CGGGCCTCGACAAATCACCCTCCCCGGCTTCTTCTGGTTTTGCTGTCGTAGCTTCCTGGATCCTGCTTGGCACGATGGTTTTCTGTCCCCGTGTCGCCTTTGCCCAGCATGTAATGGGCCCCAGAGCCGCCGGCATGGCGGAGATACATCGTGGAATCGGCACGGGTAACGACAGCCTGTTTCTCAACCCTGCGGGAATGAGCCTCTTCCCCCGTTACGTGGTCGAGGGCTTCTGGCGCCGTCACACCGGCCGAAACGAAACTCTGTTCTCCGTGTCTCTGGTGGATAGCGCGACGGGGCCCGTCGCGGGGGGATTTGCATATACCTACGATTACGCCGGCAGCGGAGGCTCTGTCAGGTCGGGCAGCCGCGTCGATGTCGCTACATCCTACGCGCTCTCCGAGAGGCTTCTGGTAGGCTCCACGATGCGTTACCTTCAGTACTCCACGGAGGATGGTTCCGTCAGGAGGCTGACCGGAGACACGGGGGTACTCGTTCGCCTTGGAGACGGCTTCAACTTCGGTCTCGTCGCTCACAACGTGCTGAATGCAACTGATCGAGGAGGAGTCGCGCCGCGAAGCTTCGGCGCGGGCGTTGGTGCCGTGTTGATTCAAAACTTCGTGTTGGGCTTCGACTATAGGATCGATCCGGAGGCCGATGATCGCCCGGCAAGCTACTCGATCGGAGCGGAGTACTTCTTTCTCGGGCATTTCGCTCTTCGAGGGGGCTGGATTCGTGACGATCGCCTCGATGATCGTCGTTTTTCGATCGGGGGAACCTACGTCGAGGAGGCTTATGGCCTCGATGTTTCCTACGGACGCTCTCTTGTCGGTGCTGAGGGCTACGAGATCGCGGTGGGTTTGCGCCTATTCGTTGGATAGTTTGTCCAACCCGCCTCCCCCAACTTGATACAGCCGTTGAAGTGCACGGTGGGGCCCCCTATAATGCCGGCCCGGATCTATCGCCGTCCCTTCCACGGGTCCTAGTCGGACCCTTCTCGAACAGGGGTCGGCCACAGACCGGAGCCCAACTTGTCCAGGGTCTTTGTAATCATTCCGGCGCGCTATGCGTCGAGGCGACTGCCTGGAAAGCCATTGTTGGAGATCGATGGCAGGCCGATGATCCATCATGTGTGGGAGCGTGCGGTTTTGGCGCTATCCACCGATGCGGTGGCGGTTGCGACCGACGACCTTCGAGTTGCCCGGGTGGTGGAGTCCTTCGGTGGGAGAGCCATCCTTACTCCCTCTTCCTGCGCCAGCGGCGGCGACAGAGTCGCGGCGGCGATGAAGGTCCTGATGTCCGAGGGCGAGCGGATTGATGTAATCGTCAATGTGCAGGGAGATGAGCCCCTGCTGGAACCCGAGGCGGTTTTGCAAGTTTCGAGTCTCGTCTCGCCCATTGCCGAAGGTGGACTGGCGCCCATGGCGACGCTCGCTCGAGATCTCGAGCAAGAGGAAGCCGAGATTTCTTCGGTGGTAAAGGTTGTTTGCGATCTGAAGGGCTATGCTCTCTACTTCTCCAGATCTCCCATTGGGTTCGACCGGGGCTCAGAAGACCGCGTCTTGGCCCGTGCTCATGTGGGGCTCTATGCCTATACTCCATCATTTCTCGAAAGGCTTGCGAACCTACGACCTACACCCCTAGAAATGGCCGAGCAGCTAGAGCAGCTTCGGATCCTCGAGCATGGGCTGCCCATAGCAGTGGGGCATACCGGATGGCGTGCCATTTCAGTAGATACTCCCGAGGATCTGGAGCGTGTCAGGGCGCTTGCATGCTGAACCCTCCGGGGATACCGATTTAGGCCGAATAGAAAGGAAATCCACAAGACATGCCAAGCAAGCCAACGAAGTACGTGTTCGTGACCGGCGGCGTTGTGTCATCTTTGGGCAAGGGGCTGGCTAGTGCCTCGATTGGCGCCCTGATGGAAAACCGCGGGCTTCGCATCGCTCATCTCAAGCTAGATCCTTATTTGAACGTGGATCCGGGTACGATGAACCCGCTTCAGCATGGAGAGGTCTTCGTCACGGAGGACGGCGCGGAGACCGATCTCGATCTGGGCCATTACGAAAGATTCACCGATGCCCGAATAACTCGTGCGAGCAATTGGACATCGGGAAGGATCTACGAGAACGTCATCAAGAAGGAGCGGAGCGGCGCCTATCTAGGCAAGACCGTACAGGTGATTCCCCACGTCACGGACGAGATCAAGGTGGCGATTCGCGAGGCGGGGGAGGATGTCGATCTGCTCATCTGCGAGATTGGCGGTACCGTTGGGGATATCGAGTCCTTGCCCTTCATCGAGGCGATTCGTCAGTTTCGATACGATGCTGGGCATGAAAACGTGCTCTACATCCACCTTACTCTCGTGCCTTTCATCAAGGCCGCCGGTGAGGTCAAGACAAAGCCGACACAACACTCGGTCCAAAAGCTGCGCGAGATAGGAATCCAGCCCGATGTCTTGCTCTGCCGCGCGGAAAAGGATCTGTCGGTCGAGGTCAAGGGCAAGATAGCATTGTTCACCAACGTGGCTCCCAAGAACGTCTTCACGGCTCGCGACGTCGAGAGCATCTACGAGCTGCCGATTCTGCTCCATGAGGAAGGTCTCGACGACCGAATGGCCGAGCTGTTGAATATTTGGTCGCGAGCACCATACCTCGAGCGTTGGAAGCGGATTGTGAGGCTAATCAAGCAGCCCGCAGGAGAGGTCACCATCGCCGTCGTCGGCAAGTACGTCGATCTCACCGAAAGCTACAAGTCCTTGAGCGAGGCGTTGATCCATGGCGGCATTGCCAATGATCTCCGGGTTTCGTTGGAGTTCTTGGATGCCTCCTTGCTGGAGGAGGGCAATGCCGGGGATATTCTCGCCGATGTCGACGGCATACTCGTTCCAGGTGGCTTTGGAGACCGAGGTACCGAGGGGAAGATCGTGGCGGCTCATCACGCTCGCACGAACAACGTTCCTTTCTTTGGGATCTGCCTTGGGCTTCAGATGGCCGTCATCGAGTACGCTCGCAACGTCGCCGGCCTCGAGGGCGCCGATAGTGCGGAGATAGATCCCAACTGCCGGCATCCGGTAGTGAGCTTGATGGCCGAGCAGAAGAAGGTGGCAAATTTGGGCGGAACCATGCGGCTCGGTGCTTACAGGTGCTCTCTTCTCGAGGGATCTCTTGCAAGCCGCATCTACGGGCAGGCAAAAGAGGTCAGCGAGCGGCATAGGCATCGTTACGAGCTCAACAACGACTACAAGGAAGTGCTGGAGACTGCTGGGATGGTGCTCTCCGGCATCAATCCCGAGACAGGGCTCGTCGAGATGATTGAGCTTGCCGATCACCCGTTTTTCATTGCCTGTCAGGCTCATCCGGAGTTCAAGTCCAAGCCCTTCTCGCCCCATCCCCTATTTGCTGCCTTCATCGAGGCCGCGTTGGAGCACCGAAAAAAGAGGCTTCCAGAGGGTCTTGAAGAGGACGGGCGCCGCGCAAGTGCGGTTGAGGATTCCCGTGATGAAGGGGTCGAGTCGATCTCCGGTGCCGAAGAGGCTCGAGCGCGAACGGCGGCGGGGTCCTGAAGGTGGGAGAGAGAGAGCAGGGAGAGTATCGACTTCCATACCCCGAGCATGGGCCCAGTGTGGATCTAGGAGCTTTCGTTTGTGGGCCAGGGCAACCTCTCGTGCTGATCGCCGGCCCCTGCGTGATCGAGGATGAAACCTCCTTGCTGCAAACCGCGAGCAAGCTCTTTGCGATAGCAAAGCGGCACGGAGTAAACCTTCTATTCAAGGCGAGCTTCGATAAAGCCAATCGTACCAGCGCGGATAGCCTGCGTGGGCCTGGCCTGGATAAGGGCCTTCGTGCCCTCGCCCGGATTAGGAGCGAGCTTCAGCTCCCGGTGTTGACGGACATCCATTTGCCCGAGCAAGCGGACGTTGTCGCGAGGACGGTTGATGCCCTGCAGATTCCGGCATTTCTGTGTCGTCAGACCGATCTTGTCCAGGCGGCCGCTCGAACTGGGAAGCCCGTGAACTTGAAGAAGGGGCAATTCCTTGCGCCAGCTTCCATGCGGCATAGCGTCGAGAAGGCCCGCGCCGTCGGTGGTGAAAGGCTGCTGGTCACGGAGCGGGGCAGCTGTTTTGGCTACAATGATCTCGTGGTGGATATGCGAGGGCTGATCTGGCTTCGAGAGAGCGGCGTTCCGGTTGTCTTCGATGCCACGCATTCGGTTCAGAGGCCGGGAGGTCTTGACCAGACTACTGGTGGGGACAGGAGCATGGCGCCGGTTCTGGCAAGAGCCGCGGCCGCGGTGGGTGTGGACGCCATCTTCGCCGAGGTGCACCACCAGCCGGAGCAGGCCCACAGCGACGGCCCCAACTCTTTGACCTTCGAGCTGCTCGATAGAATGCTGGGCGAGGTCACCGCGGTGCGAAGGGCGCTGGGCGGAGGGGGGGGCAACCCCAGCTCCAACCCATAAGGGGGGTTCGATCCGCAATGGCCGGGCGGTGCGGGCCGGATCGCTAATGAACATGTCCTCTTTGCGTTCGACAACGTAACGGCGGCTTGGGTAACCCGCCGGGCTCGAAGTCGATGGCGTTGAATTCGGGGTCGTAGGATTACGACGGCGAGCTAGCTCGGGTCCCTAGGCACACACCACTTGGTAAGTCACCTCGACGGTC
>SKWY01000052.1 GCA_007128675.1 Deltaproteobacteria bacterium
CGCGCCAAGGCGAGTTTCCCACGAGCCAACGCTGCCACCGGAGAAGTTGGAGCTTTCCGTGGAGATCGAGGATGTGGAGGGACTTGTTAGCGAGGAGCGTCGAGTCATGGACTGGCGGTCCCCAGAAGACGTCACGTTCTTTCTGGAGACGCCATGAGCTTTCGGTATCGGTTGGCCCATTACTGGCTCAATGTCCGATAAGATATATTATGTAAACTTTGTCCGGTGGGCCCCAACAACTTGTTTTCTCTAGTGAGAACGAGTTCTTCGGGTCCGCTCAAAGCTCCAGCAGACAGAGCGTGTTCGAAATGATTCTCCGTTGCTGCCCCATCGATGGCGGCAGCCTAGTGGTCTTGGACAAACAGGGCTTGAGTACGTCGCTGCCCTCCACGAGCAGCCCCTCCTCGTAACGCCCCCGGGAAATTTCCTGACCGCTATCGTCCCATCGCACCCAAACCCCGTGTGGGCGGTCTTCGAGGTATGCGCCCATCAGCGATAAACGACCGTTCTCATGCCAGGCTTTGAAGGGACCATTGCGTGAGCTGTCCACGAAGTCCATCATGCGGCGCTGCTGGCCACATTCGTAATATAGGGTCACCCGGCCATGGACTCGTCCCATTCGCCAAGGAATCTTCGCTTTCTTGGCGCCATTCGAATGCCATCTCGTCGAGGTTCCATGGGGACTTCCTTTTCGGAAGCTCATCTCCAGCTCGAGCTGACCATGACGGTGATAGGTGCGAGCCACTCCTTGACGAAGCCCCTTGACCCAGTGGACCTTTGATTTTCGTGCGCCGTCCTCGAACCAGTGAACCCAAACCCCATCGCGCTCGCCGTCTCGAAAGCTCCCACGCGCCTTGGGGGTGCCTCGCTCGTGCCATTGCATGAACTCGCCGTGCTTTTTTCCCTTCTTCCAGACGGCGGCTATCCTTCTTTGCCCCGAGGGGTACCAGAAGGTCCAATCTCCCTCGCGGCTGCCTGAAACGTACTGGCCCCTCGAGCGTGACTGTCCGTTTTCATACCAGGATTGGAAAGCGCCGTCTGCACGCCCCATGAAGAAGCTGCCCCGTGCACGAGGTAGTCCATTCTCGTGCCATGCCGCCCAGGGCCCATGGTTGATAGTGACCCCATCAGGCTCGAGACTTACGCAGGCCACCTCGAGGCCATTCGGCGGTGGCGAGCCTGTCAAGACGGTGCCGGCAGGACAGGATCTCCCCCCCTGATTTGCGGCCGCCGCGAAAGATGCACACCCAAGAGAACCGAGCGCTGCCAGCAAGGCGCATCCGGCTACCCAGGACGACGAGAGTTGAGCTTCTCGCATCATGATCAATCCCCCCTACCCGGTTGGATCCGCAGCTAGACGGGTGGCGAATCCAGCTCATCGGGACGACTGGCGTGCAGGTACGGTTTGTTCCTCGTCGATAGCTCGGGCTTCCACATGCGAGCCTTGATGAAACCGCTGGCCATACATTCTCGTTGACCGGGGTCCCATGCCGCAGGAACCCATCACGCTTGATTGCCCCATTGGATGACCTGTTCGAGCGAGATCGCCTTTTCGATCTCGTGAGTCGAGCCCCGCTTTCCGACTGCTAACCGAACTCTGGGGGCTGATAGGAGAGGCGGCCATGGGCGTGCGCCCGCATCGGGTATGGGGCGCCGTATGGCTTACCCCCTCTCTATGATGCCATCACGACTCGGAGGACATCGCTTTGGCCTAGTTGATCTACTCCCCAACGATTGAGTCGAAGGCCCTCCTCGTCCGCGGCCAGGCCAGCTGCCTCGTCTCACGCTCGATGTCTCGAGCCCTAAAGGATGGAACCTTGTTGATCTCGGCGACGTGGACGAACGTAGCCGGACACTCCCCAGCAACCGGTGGCCGTTCGTTGAGTTGACATATCTTGCTGTTTCTTCTAGAGATTTAGTAATGACATTCGCTAGAAGGGCCCATTTCCATCCTTTTTTCGTGCCCGTAGCCGCGCTGGTCCTAGTTGTCTCCTGCAGGTCTCCGGCGGCCTATGGACCCTCTGGTGACGAACGGCTCGCAAGGGCCGTGGGCGGGACGGCCGCGGGCGAGGCGGGCGCCGGCAATGCCGAGCATCTTGCAACGATTGAACAGAACTCTTGTTCGAATCTGATTGATCCATTGGCGGATCTTTTGGCCAGTGCTCCGGAGTTCGATCCCATGGCTGGCGAAGAACAGGAAGAAGGTCCAAATCTCGAAGAAGACCATCTGGCGAACCTCACGGGAGCATTGCGGGAGCTGCGTCGTCGTCGGGGAGAGATTTCCGATGTCCTTGGAAATCGCCCCGATCTCGCCTTCTTCTCCGGCCCTGCCGCCGATGGGCGAAGCTATGATGTCCCCGAGATCGTCAGGGAGTGCGATGGGCTCCTCGAGCAGGCCGAGCTTGCACTGGACTCCTACATCCGAGAGATTCTTTCGATGCCGGTAGTTACCGAGGTCCGTCGTGTCAGGCGACGAACCATCAACGTGAATCGCGAAAGAGTAGACCTCTCCCTTCTGGCCGCCTCCATCGAGCTTCTAGCTCCCTTCGACGCCGATAGCCTTATGAGCCGAGTCGAGTCGGCGAGAGCAAGGGTGAACGAGTAGAGGACGGGTCTCGATGCGTCGGTAGGCCCAGATGGACCTTGGAGGCCCTGCTACGTAGGTTCTTCGCGACGCCTTCTCAGCTCGCACCTGCGATATCGACAGGCTCTCATACACCGCGCCGAACGCCGATGGCGAGGGCTGCCTCCTTCGCCATCACCTCCAAATCACCGAGGTCCTCATAACGGCGAAGGTCATCTCCGTGGTCCGCGAAAAGGAGCCATACGGGCTCACACCAGCAATCAATGGGCAGCAGGAACGAGTTCACCCCAACCGTGCCGAGCGGCTCGTACAGGGACTCGAGTTCCTTCCCGCCAGGTGGGGGTCCGTAGTAGCCAACGCTCTCCTCGAAGAGCTTGCTGAACGATGACAGGGGGGCGCGAATCTCTTTGAGCTCTGGCCCGTCGAGATCCCATCCTCTGCCAATCCGGCCGCATAGATCGTCCCCCTCCTGGATCAGGAGAAGCACTCTCGAAAAATAGGCGGCGAAGTAGCTCAAGAGAATGTCGGCGATTGCCTCCTCATTGGAGGCCAGGTGGAGTTCGTCGACCACATCGCGGAGTAGAGGTGCATCGGGTGGAGGTGGAAGAGGCTGCTCCTTGGAGTCTGGCTCTATCTCCTCCCGGCTCGAGCCATCATCCGCCTTGTCTCTCGCCGCAAGATCATCCAATCGAAAGATTGCCGTCTTCTCCCGATCGAACCCCGTTGCCCGGGCGAAGGCCACCTCGTCCTCGTTTCGAAAAGAAGGAGCAGGCGCGGGGCTAACGGCGTCATTCTTGAACCCCTCCGATTTCGCCTGTCCCGTCTCCTCGATGGCCTGGTCCCCGGGAGTCGAAAGGCACTTGGCAAGCTCGTCAAGGTCGAATCCTTGCTCCGATGACGTAATCACTCGCGGTGCTCTTGGCGAAAGTGGCGCTTCCGGGGAGGCGCCAGCCTGCGGTGAGCCGAAGACCTGGTCCAAGCTTGTCTCCACGTCAGGCTCGAGAGCGATTCTGGGCACCACACGCTTGCCAGGTTCTGGCGATTCTATGTCCTTCAGGGTCTCTTGGAAGCGAGGGTCGGCAAAAGCGAAGTAGATCTCGTTTGGACCACGAGCGTAGGGTATCGCGCGGATGCTGCGCAGCTTATGTGCCGAGTACTCCTTGACCAGAGCAGGGTTCGGGTTGAGTACCTGGCTGCGGGGAGCCGGGGGAACCCGCAAAAACTGGGCAAGAGACTGCAGTAGCTCGCCATGACGAATGCAGCCCAGCTCTAGAAGAGAAGTGCCAAGAAGCGCTCCTGTCTTCCGCTGGAGCCTCAGAGCTTCATTTATGAGCTCTTGGGAGACTACACCTCGTTGCGCGAGAAAGAGAGCAAAGGTTTCAGCCACGATGAAAAGATTACAGTAAAGAGAACCTTTCGCCCAGAGCCAGTGTGCGGGATAATCCCTTCATGGCCAATCAGCGACAGAATGTCCGCAAACCAATTGGGCTTCTTGTCAAGTTCCCATTCCCCGACGTCGGGACGTTCGTCGAGAAGTACGCCACGAACATCAGTCGCCAAGGGATGTTTTTGCGGACACGTCAGCCGAAGGAACAAGGAGCAAGGTTCTCCTTCGAGATAAGGCTCCAATCGGGTCCGCACCTGCTCGCCGGAGAAGCGATCGTTCGTTGGGCCAGGCATCCCGGGGACACCGGGGGACCGCCCGGCATGGGGTTGCAGTTCGTCCAGCTCGACGAAAGCAGTCGGGCCATGATTGAGCGGATAATGGCCTTCAAGGAAGAAGGAGCGCCATCATCCCCCACCCCTTCAGAAGAGCCGCCAAACGAACCTAATGCCGAGGCCCCTGGTGGCCCTGACGCCCTGCCGCAGCCGGATGCCTCGCCTCCCGCTTCGCAGGATGCGCCTCCGGGCGAGGATGCATTGGCTGCAGCCCATGAAGGCCTTTCGGAAAAGCTGGAAGCCGAACCCTCGATTGACGGTGAAGATACAAGAGCCGAAGGCTTTGCAGTGCAGGCGCAGTCAATAGCTGCCGAAGAGGCGGCTGCGGCGGGTCCGGAGAGTTA